>SYCM01000128.1 GCA_005786915.1 Bacteroidota bacterium
TGCACGGAACATTCGCGCTCAAAAAGGTGCAAGTGGTTGCCGTGGGCGTCTGAAAGCACCTGAATTTCAATGTGCCGGGGCGAGGTGACGAACTTTTCTACGAACACTTCGCCGTTGCCGAAGGACTTCAGTGCCTCAGACGTGGCGTTTTCGAAGGCTTCGCGTACTTCGTCGGCCGAATGCACGATGCGCATGCCTTTTCCGCCGCCGCCCGCTGAGGCTTTACTCATGACGGGGTAGCCGATGCGGTCGGCCACTTCCTGGGCTTCCTTAGCCGTCGCCAGGGCGCCGTCGCTGCCGGGGACCAAGGGCACGTCGAACTTGGCAGCAGCCGCCTTAGCCGACAGCTTGTCGCCCATGACGCGAATCGCCGCCGGGGGCGGCCCAATCCAGGTTATACCCTCGGCCTCAATACGTTCGGCGAAATCCGCGTTTTCGCTAAGAAAACCATAGCCCGGGTGCACCGCGTCGGCGCCTGACGCCCGGCAGGCATCTACCACAGCCGCTACATTGAGATAGCTTTGGGAACTGGGCGCCGGACCGAGGCGATAGGCCTCGTCGGCAAAGCGTACGTGCGGCGCGTCGCGGTCGGCATCCGAATACACGGCCACCGTTTGAATTCCCAATTGCCGGGCGGTACGCATGATGCGCAGGGCAATTTCACCACGGTTGGCAACCAAGAGCTTCTTCATAGACTACACAAGGGCTTTAGCCTGCAAAGTACGCACAGGCTTCGTACTTTGGCCCCATGGAATTGTACCTCGATTCGGCCAACCCTAGCGAAATTTCGGCCGCCTTCAAACTGGGAATCTTTTACGGGCTCACCACCACCCCCACCTTCCTCCAGCGGCAGGGCGTGACCGACGTGGACGCATGGCTGCTCGAAACGGCCCAAAGTGTGCCCGTGATTCAGGTGGAGGCCCTCGGAACGTCTGCCGACGAAATCGTGGCCGAAGCGCACCGGCTGCTCGCCTTGGGACTGCAGCGCGAAACGACTGTGTTCAAAATTCCGGTTTCGCTGCACGGCGTTCAGGCCTGTACGCGCCTGACTAAAGAGGGCATCATGACCAACGTGCACCTGATTTACACCCCCCAGCAAGCCTACATGGCCATGAATTCCGGAGCAACCTACGTCTGCCCCCTTGTCGGCCGACTTCAAGACCAGGGAACCGACGCTTTGGCCTTGGTGGACTCGATCGTGTCCTTCAAGGAGCGCCACGGCTACGCGTCCAAGGTGATGTTTTCGTCCGTGCGGCACAGCGAGCACGTGCGCAACGCCATGGATTTAGGAGTTGATGCAGTAACCGTTCCGTGGTCGGTCTGCCAGCAGTTGCCCAACAACCACCTCACGACGCTCGGCACTGCCCAGTTTGATGAGGACCACCGCCGCATGACGGTTCGGGTAGAATCCCTGCTGCGTCCGCACCAGAGCATCCTTTCGCCTGACACGCCACTGCGCGAAGCGCTGTTTGCAATGACGGTCAGCGGACTCGGCGCCGTCGTATTGGCCGAACATGGCCGCGCGGTTGGCCTTTTTACCGATGGAGATTTGCGCCGACTCATCGAGCAGCGCGGAACGCTAGACGTACAGGCCCCGCTTCGCGACATGCATGCCCTCAAGGTTCCGCACGCCTTGCCCGCGTCGGCCCTGCTGAACGATGCGTACCGCGCGTTTGCCGAAACCCGAGTGGATCAACTGTTGGTCGAAGACGATTCAGGCAACGCGCTGGGTTTGATTGACATCCAAGACCTCAACGCATGAGCATGATTCGCGGAATCGTGCTCGATTGGGACGGAGTCTGGACCGACGGCACCAAGTCGGCAGAGGGCCAATCCGTGTTCAGCGAGCACGACACCATGGGCATTAACCTATTGAGGTTTGCCCATTACCTGCACACTGACTCATGGCTACCTGTGGCCGTGGTAACCGGGGAGCGCAATTTGACCGCCGAACACCTCGTGCACCGTGAGCACTTCGACCAGTTTTTGTTTTACGCCCGCGATAAGACCAAGACCATTCCGTTCCTTGAAGACCGTTGGGGCATCAAGGCCTCGTCGTGGGGATTTGTATTTGACGACGTACTTGATTTTGGGCTGGCAGAAAAGGTGGGGCGACGCGCCATGGTTACCTGGCCCGCAACCGCCCACACCCAGCGCTTGGCTCAGGCCAAAGGACTTGTGGACGATTGGGTCGACCCCCCTAATCCAGTGCGTCGCTGGTGCGAGCACTATCTGCACGAGCAGGGATGGCTTGAGCAGGCCGTCGCCGAACGCCAGTCGTGGTCCGCGCGCTACCAGGCCTACTGGGCGCTGCGCAACGAGCGGGAGCCTGAATGCCTTGATTTGAGCCGCTAGAGCGCGGTTCGCCGCGTGCCCAGAACGGCGTCTAATTGCCCTTGAATTTGCTTGAGTCGCTCGTCTTCGGGCGCCGCGGGGTCGGTCGTCACGACGGGATTGGCCTGCAAACTGGCTACCTGATTGGCCAATTGAAGGGCGCACATCGCGAGCGCGTCCTGCTTGTCGCCGACGGCGTAGCGCTCCTCAAATCGGGTAACCGTTTGCTGAATCATCGCCACAGCTTTGCGCACTTGCTCTTCTTCGCCGCGCGGAATGGTCAGCGGGTAGGTGCGTCCGCCCAAGGCTACTTTGATTCGCAGGGTCTCGTCGCTCATGGCTGAATTTTGGCGATGACTTGGTTGATTTCCCTAGACCAGGCTTGAAGGCGTTTAGCCAGATCGGCGCGCGCGGAGGCGTCGCCGGTGAACGACTGAAGGAGTCGAAGTTCTTCGTTCTCGCTGCGCAAATTCTTCACCTGCTGTTGAAGTTCGCGCATGCTTCGGTCCTGCTGCGCAAGAGTTTGCGCTTGCTGTTCCAACTCGCCAATCGCAAGGCGGTACTTCGCGATCAAGTCGTGCACCTGCGCTTGAATAATGCCAATGCGGTCATAGGATTCAGCCATGCTTCAAAGGTAGGAGTTTGGCACGGGAATTTCTATCTTGGGACCATGCCCCGCCTAAGTTTTTGGATGCTGGCGCTTTTGCCCGTTGCGGCGATGAGCCAGATTACCGTGATGCCGCTTGACGAGCCCCTGGCGGTGTCGGGCGAACTGGCGGAGCTCCGCAACCACCACTTTCACAGCGGAATTGACCTTAGGACCGGCGGCGTAACCGGAAAAAACGTGTATGCCGTGGCCGACGGCTGGGTGCGGCGCATCGTGGTTCGGCCCGACGGCTACGGGTGGGCCCTCTACCTCGACCACCCCACGGGATTCACTACGGTCTATGCCCACCTAGAGTCGTTTCACGGCGAAATTTGGGCCTACGTGCGGCGGGAGGCCGAGCGCCTTCGCCGATACCGCCTCGACCTGTACCCTCCTCGGGAAGCGTTGCGCGTCGCCGCAGGCCAGGTCATTGGCGCGTCGGGAAACAGCGGCGCTTCGGGCGGACCTCACCTGCATTTTGAACTTCGCGACCAGGCGACCGAGGCCATTTTGGACCCCGTAGCTTACGGCTTGCGCATTCCCGATGCACCGGACGCTCCCGCACTTTGGGCCCGTCAATCCGGCCGCTGGCGACGCGCCGGAGATTTCCTCGCGGTCGATTCGTGGAACGACCTGGCCATTACGTACCCAGAGCAGGGATTTTATGCCGTAGTAGACGACAGCACGCGAAGCGCCTGGTCCTTGAAGCGCTGGACGTTTGACGTGCAGCGAGGTGCCGACGGAGGCATGGCGCTGGACCTCCACCGTCAGCAGGGCGTGCGCGGATTTCTCCTTCACCCTACCCCGACGCAACCGGCTCCTGGCTGGCTGGTCAACGAAGCGTGGCCGGAACACCCAGGCCGTTACACATTGTCAGTGACTTCGCGCGACCGTCCGGTGTGGAGCGGAGCGGTCCATGTAGCCAACCCTCAGAAGCAGCGCGAACAGCCCGCAGCAACGTGGTCCGACGGGGCGTGGAGCCTTCAGGTACCTGCCCGCGCATTCTCGGCCGAGCAGCAACTACAGCTGCGGAGCAACGGACGCAGCTTGGACGTGCAGCCCGACGTGGCCGCGATCAAGCCCGTGCACTACTACTGGACGCCCGACGAGCTGGCAGACAGCCTGCTCACCCGCACCTACTTGGCCGTCCGCGACGGACGAGGTTCCGCTAAAATTCCCGGGGTGCCCACCAGCGACGGGCGACTGCA
>SYCM01000129.1 GCA_005786915.1 Bacteroidota bacterium
ATCTTGGCGCTCTGAAGCCACTGAGCCACAATCGTATTGAACTCTTCGGGATGCTCCATCATGGCCGCGTGACCGCAATTGTCAATCCAGTTCAATTCGGAGTTGGGAAGAAGTTCGTGAAACTTGTCAGCCACTTCAGGCGGGGTAACCGCGTCTTGACGGCCCCACACGAGGCACACGGGCACGTCAAATTTCTTGATGTCCTCGGCCATGTTGTGGCGGATTGCCGACTTGGAAATGGCCAAGGTCTTAATTGCCTTCATGCGGTCGTTGACCGTATCAAACACTTGATCGATCAGTTCGTCGGTAGCCACTTCTTTCACGGCAAAAACGTCGCGTACGCGCTCGGCGATGTAGTTGCGGTCTCCGCGTCGGGGGTAGCTGTTGCCCATGGCCGACTCGTAGAGTCCGCTTGAACCGGCGAGTACGATGCCGGCAACTCGCTCAGGGAAGAGCTTTTGAAAGAGCAGGGCAATGTGTCCGCCCAAGCTGTTACCGACCAGAACCACCTTGCCGTAGCCGCGGTGGTCGACGAACTTCTTGAGGAACTTAGTCAGGCTCGTCACCGAGGTGGTCGGCAGGGGCATGCTGTACAAGGGCAAGAGCGGAACGACCGTTTCGTACCCCCGCTGGCTGAAAAAGTCAACCTGATTATGGAAGTTGCTGAGGGTCCCCATGAGTCCGTGGAGGAAAATGATGGGGGTACCTGTGCCTTTAGAGAGGTATTCGTAGGGTCCGTCTTGAATGAGCGTCGACATAGGCGCGTGTTGGAAATGCGGCAAAGATACGGAATCCTAGGGGCCGGGAAGCGAAATCGGCGAGAAGGCACTCCTTAAAAGTCGCCCCGAGCGGACCGATTCCCCGAGGGCTCGCGGACCTCGACCGCAGCGTCGCACAAACGCTTAATATGCTGTAAATCTGATTTTTAAAATCAAAATCAAAAAGTTATTCACAATTGTGGGAGAAAGTGGGTGATTGTGGGAGACTCTGGGTACTTTTGGTACCGTAACCGCACCAATAACATGAAATCCGTACTCGGAGTATACGAATGCAGCATGGACGCCAAAGGGCGCGTTCTACTTCCCGCTGGGCTCAAGCGCCAGCTGGATTCGGCCGCGCACGAGGGTTTTGTGTTGAAGCGAAGCGTGTTCAGTCCCTGCCTCGAGCTGCACACGATGGAGCAGTGGCGCGGGATTTCAGAGAAAATCGGCAAGCTGAACCGCTTCGTGAAAAAGAACGCCGACTTCGTGCGCCTTTTTCACGCCGGTGTCAAGATGGTCGAGCTCGACGGGTCGGGACGCATCCTGATCGCGAAAGACCTCGCAGCCTTTGCCCGCCTCGAGCGGGAATTGGTGTTCTCAGGCACGCCCCTGGGCGTAGAAATTTGGAGCCGCTCGGCCTACGAAGCGGCGGTAAATCCTTCGGACCTTGACTTCGCTCAGCTTGCCGAAGAAGTGATGGGCGGCCAAAATGGGGACCATGAGCTACCATAGCCCCGTTTTACTTGCCGAATGCCTCCACTTTCTTAACCTCCGTACCCACGGGACCTACCTCGACGCCACCTTTGGCGGAGGCGGACACAGCCGAGCCATCCTCGAGCAGCTCGGGCCGAACGGACGGTTAATCGCGTTCGACCAGGATCCCGACGCCCAAGCCAACGCGCTGGACGATCCGCGCTTTACGCTGGTTCCGCACAACTTCGAGCACATCAAACGCTTTTTAAAGCTGCACCGCGTGGCGCAGGTCGACGGGATTTTGGCGGACTTGGGGGTCAGCAGCCACCAGCTTGACGTGCCCGAGCGCGGATTTGCCCACAAGTTTGACGGTCCGCTCGACATGCGCATGAACCCCGACGCGGGCCAGCCGGCCAGCGAATGGCTCAACGAGGTGGGCGAGCTGGAGCTTCGCAAGGTGCTTGCCGAGTTTGGCGACGTGGAGCGCCCGGCCGCCGTGGCCGCCGCCATTCTTCGCGCGCTCCCCATTGCCACGACGACCGAGCTCAAGGCCGTACTCGAGCCGTTTAGTCAGCGTGGCCGCAATTCCAAGCTGCCGGCTCGCGTGTTTCAAGCGATCCGCATTGCGGTCAACCGCGAAATGGACGTGCTGGACCGCTTTTTAACGGACTGCCTAGACGTGCTGGCGCCCGGCGGACGCTTGGTGGTGATGAGCTACCACAGCCTCGAAGACCGGCGCGTCAAAAACCTGATGAGGGAGGGCCGCCTCGATGGCGAGGCCGACCGCGACGATTTTGGGCGCCGCCTGGTTCCGTACACCCTTATTACCCGCAAGCCGGTGAGCGCCGGTCCCGACGAACTCGAGCGCAATCCGCGGTCGCGCTCGGCGCGGCTCCGCGCGGCCGAAAAAACAGCATTGAATCATGGCTGAGCCCACCCCGCGCGTCAACGTCACCTCGGTCCTGCGGGGTAGTTTTTTAGGACACCCGTATGTGGTGCGCAACCTGCCGTTTGTGGCCTACCTGAGCGCGCTCGGACTGATTGCCATTTTTCTGGCGCACCGGGCCGAGCAAAACGCCCGGACGATAAGTGAGCAGTCGGCCGAACTGAGCGAAATCAAGTCAGAATACCTCGAGGCAAAATCTACGCTGATGCGCATGGGCACCGAAAGTTCGGTGCGCGAGCGGGCGCAGCTAATGGGCCTGGTGCCGCCCACCAAAGCACCGGAACGCATAACCATTCCCAAGGATGACGCCGAATGATCCCGAACGCCTGAATTCGCGGTGGGTCGCGGGACTCACGGCGGTGCTTGCGCTCTTCGCTGCCGCGGTGCTGGTCAAGCTCTACGTGGTTTCGCTACGCGACGGCGAGGCCCTGCGCGAGGCCGGGCGGGAGCGGGTGGTCCAGCAGCGCGAGGTTCCGGCCAGCCGCGGCAACATTTATTCGGCCGACGGCCAGCTGCTCGCGACCTCCATGCCCGTGTACGAGCTGCGTTGGGACGCTTCGATTGTCGATCAGGCCCGCTTTGACGAGCGGATTCAAAAGACGGTTCTGGGCCTCCACCGGCTGCTCCCGGAACGCAGCGCATCAGAGTGGCTGACCTACCTGCGCGAGCAGCACCGCGAGGGCAAGCGCTACGCGTTTCTCGCCAAAAACCTGAGTTTTAGCCTGTACCGCAAGGTGCGCGACCTACCTCTTTTTGAGGGCGGACCCTTCAAAAGCGGCTTGATCGCCGAAGAGCGCTACACCCGGCTAATGCCCATGGGCATGCTCGCCCAGCGCACTATCGGCTACTGGCGCCCCGACGCCAAAGCCGGTCTGGAGGCCACGTTCAACGAGGTGCTCGGCGGACAAAACGGCCTGCGCTGGATGCAGCACTTCGGCAAGGGGCAGTGGAAGCCCCTTGAGGCAGAATTTGAGGTGGATCCGCGCGACGGAGCCGACATCGAAATTACCCTGGACACCCGCATTCAAGACATCGCTCACCGCGCGCTGCTGCAGCGCCTCGAGCAGTTTCAGGCCGACCACGGAAGCGTAATCGTGATGGAGGTCGCGACGGGAAAAATTCGCGCCATGGTCAATTTGGGACGCAAAAAAGACGACTCCGTATATACGGAGCTTCGCAACTACGCCGTGTGGGAGCGCACCGAGCCGGGATCCACGTTCAAGTTCGCCGCCTTACTCGCCGCCCTCGAAGACGGCATGGTCGACACGGCGACCAAGGTCGACACTGACGGCGGAGTGTATGTGGTGCACGGCAGAAAGGTCAACGACTCCCACAAAGGGGGCTATGGGGTAATTTCATTGGGCCGCGCCCTCGAAGTTTCAAGTAACACTGGGGTGGTCAAGGCCATTTACCCGAAGTATGTGGCTGATCCGCAGGAGTTTATCGACCGACTCTACCAAATGGGGCTCGGCGAAAAAACCGGCATCGAGGTCCACGGCGAAAGCGCCCCGTTCATTCCGAATCCAGAAAGTCCGCGCTGGTCGGGGCCCTCGCTGGCCTGGATGATGTTCGGGTACGGCGTTGAGTGCACGCCGCTGCAAACGTTGACCTTTTACAACGCCCTAGCCAACGACGGAAAGATGGTGCGTCCGCGTCTATGGGAGCGCACGCTGGACCGCGGGCAGGTGGTGGCCGAGTCGGAACTGGACTACATCCGCAGCAGCATTGCGTCCAAAGAAAACGTGATGAAGGTGCGCGATTTGATGGAAAAAGTGGTGATTCGCGGCACCGCCACCAACATCAAGCTGGACTCGCTGAAGCTTGCGGGCAAGACCGGCACCTGCCAGCTGGAGTACTGGAATCCGGCCAAAATGGGATACCAGGCTTCTTTTGCTGGGTATTTTCCGGCGGATAACCCGAAGTATTCCTGCGTGGTGGTGATCGCCCGACCGATTAAGAGCATGGGCTACTACGCCAACATTGTGGCGGCACCCGTGTTTCAGGACATTGCCCTGGGCATCACCCGGTTTATTCCAGACGACCGCACCCCTCCGCGCGGATACTGGAGCGACGGGCTCGAAACGGCCGCCCGCAAGCAAGAAGCCAGCGCCGAGAAGCGCTGGGCCGAAGCCGAGGCTGCGCTCGAGCGCGGCAGTATGCCCAACTGGACGGGCTGGAAGGCCACCGACGCCCTGCACTTGCTCGAGCGCTTCGGGTATTCGGTGCAAACCAAAGGCAACGGCCGCGTGCGCAGCTGGGTACCGGGCGGAGGACGCAAATCGATTACGCTGATTTTAGGATGAAGCTGCTCAAAAACCTTCTCTATGGGGTGCGCCTGGTGGACGTTCAGGGCAGTACCAACCTCGCGGTAGAATCGGTGACCACCGACAGCCGCAAGGTGCGCACCGACAGCCTGTTTGTGGCGGTGCGCGGAACCCATTCCGACGGCCACGACTACCTGGAGCAGGCCATCGCCGCCGGAGCCAAGGTGCTGGTAGTGGAGGCCTTGCCCGACCAGCCCTCGCCAAATGCCACCTGGGTGGTTGTGAGCAACAGCGCCGAGGCCTACGCCCAGATGGCTTGTTCGTGGTTTGAGCATCCGAGCCACGATATGCAGGTGGTCGGCGTCACGGGCACCAACGGCAAGACGACCACGGCCACGTTGCTGTACCATTTGTTCCAAAACCGCGGGGTGCGCACCGGCCTGATCAGCACGGTAAAGGTCTGCGTGCACACCGCCGAGGAGCCCGCCACCCACACCACGCCCGACGCGTGGGTGCTTCAAGGGCATTTGGCGCGGATGCGCGAGGCCGGCTGCAAGGTGGTGTTCATGGAGGTAAGTTCGCACGGGCTGGTGCAGCACCGCGTAACGGGACTGCGGTTTGCGGGGGCCGTGTTCACCAACATTTCGCACGACCACCTGGACTACCACGGGACGATGGACCACTACGTCGCCGCCAAAAAGATGCTGTTCGACGGGTTGGGTTCTGACGCGTTTGCGCTAGTGAATTCCGACGACAAGCACGGCGAAACGATGCTGCTTGAGTGCGGAGCTCGCAAGCTCACGTACGCGCTGAAGCGCCCGGCCGACGTGAAGGTGAAAATATTGGAGTCGCACCTCCAAGGCACGCTGCTCAGCATTAACCAGCGCGAGTGCTGGTCGCAGCTGATTGGCGCGTTCAACGCCTACAATATGGCGGCGATGTACGGGGTGGCGGTCGAGCTGGGAATTCCCGCCGACGAAGCGCTGCAAGCGCTCAGTGCGGTGCGCAGTGTGGACGGTCGCTTTCAAAAGGTCTCCGGACCCGAAAACCGCATGGGCATTGTGGACTACGCGCACACGCCCGACGCGCTCCAAAACGTACTCCAAACGCTGCAGGAGCTGAATCAAGGGGCCCAGCAAATCATTACGGTGGTGGGCTGCGGAGGCGACCGCGACCGGAGCAAGCGCCCCGAGATGGCCCGCATTGCCGCGGACCGCAGCACGAAGGCGATTTTGACCAGCGACAATCCGCGCAGCGAAGATCCCGAGGCGATTTTGGACGATATGGAAGCCGGGCTGGACCCGGTCCAAAAGCGCCGCTGCCTGCGCATCAGCGACCGCG
The DNA here is from genome assembly GCA_005786915.1 of Bacteroidota bacterium. GTDB lineage: Bacteria > Bacteroidota > Bacteroidia > Flavobacteriales > Schleiferiaceae > TMED14. The sequence continues at coordinate 6,006 of SYCM01000129.1, forward strand.
CGCAGGCAATCAAGCTCGCCGTGCAGTTGGCCCAGCCGGGCGACGTGGTTCTCGTCGCGGGCAAGGGCCACGAAACCTATCAAGAAGTTGCCGGCGTCAAGCATCCGTTTGACGACGTGGCCGTTCTCAAAGCTCAGTTTAACGATTTGTAAGCCATGCTGTACGCGCTATTTGACCTGTTGAAGCCTTACGATTTGCCCGGCGCCGGGCTGTTCAGCTACCTGACGTTCCGGGCGGCCTTGGCCATTTTGCTCTCCCTGACCATTAGCCTGGCTTTTGGGGGGCGGCTGATCAAACTGCTGCGCAAACTTCAGGTGGGCGAAACGGTGCGCGACCTCGGACTCGAAGGCCAGCTCAGCAAAGCAGGCACTCCGACGATGGGCGGCCTCATCATTCTGGCGGCCCTAGTCGTACCCGTTTTACTCGTGGCGGACCTATCAAACATTTACATCCAGTTATTATTGCTTACCACCGTGTGGATGGGGGCCATTGGCTTCGCCGACGACTACATTAAGGTGTTCCGCAAAAACAAACAGGGTCTTCGGGGCATTTTCAAGGTCATAGGGCAAATCACCCTGGGTCTGGTGGTTGGAGCAGTACTGGCCTTCCACCCCGACGTGACGATGAAGGAAGAGATTCCGGCGGCGGCGCTCGACGAACTCTACGGCGAAGTGGGCGGCGGCAAACCCATATTTGGTGCGGCCCAGCAGCACCTTAAGACCACCATTCCGTTCATCAAAGACTCGACGTTTGACTATGCCGACTTGGTATTTTGGACCGACGCGCAGACCGAATGGGCGTGGCTGCTGTTCATCCCGATTGTCATCTTCATCATCACGGCGGTCAGCAACGGCGCCAACTTGACCGACGGCCTCGACGGCCTGGCGGGCGGAACCTCCGCCATCATCGCCTTCACCCTTGCCATCCTGGCCTACGTGAGCGGATCGGTGGTGTTCGCCAGCTACCTCGACATCATGTACATCCCGATGTCGGGCGAAATGATCGTGTTTGCCGCGGCCTTTCTGGGAGCCGCCATCGGCTTTTTGTGGTACAATACCTTCCCGGCTCAAGTGTTTATGGGCGACACCGGCAGCCTTTCGATCGGCGCCATCATCGCAGTGTTTGCGCTGGCGATCCGCAAGGAACTTCTGATACCGATCCTCGCCGGCGTATTCTTGGTCGAAAACCTCAGCGTCGTGCTGCAGGTCGCGTACTTCAAGTACACTAAAAAGAAGTACGGCGAAGGCCGCCGCATCTTCTTGATGTCGCCGCTGCACCACCACTACCAGAAAAAAGGCCTTCACGAGTCCAAAATCGTGACGCGCTTCTGGATTTCGGGCATCTTCTTGGCCATCTTCACGTTGATCACGCTCAAACTCCGCTAGTACCGTGCGTGCCCACCTACCTATGCAAATTGCCGTGCTCGGCGGCGGCGAGAGCGGAATCGGAGCCGCCCTTCTGGCGGCCCACCGCGGTGTCGGCGTATTCCTCAGCGAAGGCAAGTCGCTGAGTCCGGGGTACCGGGCGGAACTCGAGGCGGCGGGCGTTCCCTTTGAAGAAGGCCAGCACAGTCTGGAGCAGCTGCTGCGCGTCGAGGCGGTCGTCAAAAGCCCGGGTATTCCGCCCAGCCACCCCGCCGTAGTCGCCCTCAAAAAGGCGGGAGTGCCCATCTGGTCCGACATCGAGTGGTTCTACCGCAACTGTCCCGACCGCGCCAAAATTGCCGCCATTACCGGCAGCAACGGCAAGACCACGACGACCAGCTGGCTGGGGCACATCCTGCGCCAGGCCGGAGCCAACGTGCAGGTGGGAGGCAACATCGGCATCGGCGCCGGACGGCTGCTGCTCGAGCCCGATGCCGACATCTACGTGCTTGAGGTCTCGAGCTACCAGCTCGAGGACTGCCCGAGCTTCAAGCCCGACGTGGCGGTGCTCACCAACATTACGCCCGACCACCTCGACCGCTACGGAAGCCTTGAGGCCTACGCCGAAACCAAGTTCGCCATCGCCCAGCACCAAGGGGCCGAAGACGCCTTTGTCTTTTATGGCGAAGACCCCATCAGCCGCCGCTACCTCGAGCGCGTGGCCGCGAGCCTCTACCCCATCTACACCTCAGAGCCGGCGGAACTTCCGGCTCAAGGTGCCGCCCCAGTTCCCCCTAAGTACCTCATTCGTACCGCCAATTCCGACATGACTATTGACGAACTCGCCCTGCAAGGCAAGCACAATACCTTCAACGCCCTGGCCGCCGGCCTTTCGGCCCGACTGCTCCAGGTCCGCGACGAGGCCATTCGCGAATCCCTGGCGCACTTTGAGGGCTTGGAGCACCGCATGGAGTCCGTGGCCCACGTCGGTGGAATTCACTTCATTAACGACTCCAAGGCAACCAACGTCAACTCGACCTACTACGCGCTCGAGAGCATGACCGCGCCCACTGTGCTCATCCTCGGCGGTGTCGACAAGGGCAACGACTACAGCGAACTGTTCCGCCTCGTTGAGAAAAAGGTCAAGGCCATCGTAGCCATGGGCGCCGACAACCGCAAAATCGTTGAAGCCTTTGAGGGCCGCGTGCACTTTTTGGCCGAAACCGCCAGCATGGAACAGGCCGTGCGCACCGCCTACCAACTCGCCAGCAAAGGCGACACCGTGCTACTGAGTCCGTGCTGCGCCAGCTTCGACCTCTTTCAGAACTACGAAGACCGCGGACGCCAATTCAAAACCTGCGTACGCGCCCTGTAATCCATGGAGCACCAAGGCTTTAGCAAGTACTTTCAGGGCAGCACCCAAGTTTGGGTGAGCCTGATGCTGCTTTCGCTGTTCTCGCTGCTGCCCGTCTATAGCGGCGGTGGCGCGTTCAGCTACTTCGCCTACGTGGTCCTGAGCTGGGTGGTTGCGTTTGTCGTGCACCGCACCCCCTACCGATTCTTTGGCAGCTTGGCCGGACTGCTCATGGTGCTGAGCATTGGCCTTTTGGCCCTCACGCTCGCCCAGGGGCGGACCATTGGCGGCGCCAACGCGAGCCGCTGGCTCAACATCTTCGGAATCTCGTTTCAAACGAGCGCCATGGCCAACGTGGTCCTCATCATGTTCGTCGCCCGGCAGCTCGCCAAGCGCAAGGAGGAATGGACCTTTTGGCAGTCGTTCCGCAAGGTGCTTTGGGCCATTTTCTTGACCGTAGGGCTCATTTTGCCTGCTAACTTTTCGACTGCCGCCTTGGTGTTCTTGAACGCCAGCGTGGTGCTGGCTTTGGGCGGATACCCCTTTCGCTACCTGCTGGGCATCGCCGGAATCGGTGCGGGGTTCCTCGCCCTTTTCGTCTCGGCGGTGCTGATCGCGCCCGACCTCATGCCCAACCGCGTGCAGACCTGGAAGTCGCGAATCGAGACCTATGCGGGCGGCGGAACCGAAGACGACACCTACCAAACCACTACCGCCCAAACGGCCATCGCCGAGGGCGGCATCTTCGGCCAGGGTCCCGGCGCCGGGCTTTACAAGCACTTTCTTCCGCAAAACAACTCCGACTTCGTCTACGCCCTGATCGTAGAAGAGTACGGGCTCGTGGGCGGAACCGTCATCTTGGCTATGTACGTCTGGCTGCTCTTCTCGGTCGTGCGGGTCGCCAAGCGGGCCAAGGACCTATTCGGCAAGCTCCTCGCCTTGGGCATTGGGTACGCCATCGTCTTGCAGGCCTTCATCAACATGGCCGTGGCCACCGGCCTTTTTCCCGTCACCGGCCAAACCCTTCCGCTCGTGAGCGCGGGCGGAACCTCTCTGGTCATCACCAGCGCCGCCTTGGCCATGGTCATCGCCGTGAGCCGCGGCAAGGGCGACGGCCAAAATGTCGACCCCGAACTCGCCGACGCCCTCGCCAACGACTGGAACGAGGCACCTGAACCCACCCACAAAGCAGAGCACTACTAACCCATGGCGGAACAACTGCGCATCATCATCTCTGGCGGCGGAACGGGCGGACACATTTTTCCGGCCGTCAGCATCGCCCGCGAAATTCACGCGCGCTACCCCCACGCCCGAATCCTTTTTGTCGGGGCCGAAGGCCGCATGGAAATGGAGCGCGTGCCTGCGGCCGGCTTTCCCATCGAAGGCATTCGCATCGCCGGCTTCCAGCGCAAAAAACTCTGGGCCAACCTCAGCCTGCCCGCCAAAATTTGGAGCAGCCTGCGACGCGTGCGGGCCATCATGGAGCGCGAACGTCCGCACTTGGTCATTGGAACCGGCGGCTACGTGAGCGGACCCACCCTTTGGGTCGCTCATCGCATGGGCATTCCGACCCTGATCCAAGAGCAAAACAGCTTTGCGGGCTGGACCAACCGCTGGCTGAGCAAAAAGGCCGGAGCCATCTGCGTAGCCTACCCCGGAATGGAATCGGCCTTCCCCGCCGACCGCATTCGCTTTACCGGCAACCCCGTGCGCCCCGATCTGGCGGCCTTAGCCGGCACGCCCACCACCGAGGCCCTGCGCGCCGAAGCCAAAATCTCGCTGGGCTACGACCCGTCCAAGCCCCTCGTCTTGATTCTCGGCGGAAGCCAGGGGGCCCGCGCCATCAATGAGGGCGTGGCCTCGTGCGAAAACATGTGGCGTTCCAGCGACATCCAAATCTTTTGGCAGTGCGGACGCTTTTATGCCCAAGACCTCATCGCCCGTTTTGGGCAGGGGCGCGGACGCCAAATCAGTGCCTTCATCGACGACATGCCCAGCGTGCTGCGCGCCGCCGACCTTGTGCTGTCGCGCGCCGGTGCCGGAACCCTCAGCGAACTCACCTGTGCGGGGTCGGCCTCGGTGCTCGTTCCGTCGCCCAACGTTGCCGAAGACCACCAAACCCACAACGCCCAAAGTCTGGTAGCCGCCGGGGCAGCGGTCATCATGCCCGAGGTCAACATCGCCAACCTCTGCGGCCACGTGCACGGCCTGCTGTACCGACCCGACGAGCTCGAACTCCTTCGCGGCAACGCGCGCAAACTCGCCAAGCCCCACGCGGCCGCCGACATCGTCAACGAATGCGAACGACTCTGGACATGGCGGGCATAAACGCGTTAAACGGCATTCCCGCGCTCGACTTTTTGGGCATCGGCGGCATCGGCATGTCGTCGCTGGCCCGTTGGGCCATGGCGCGCGGAATTGCCGTGAGCGGCTACGACAAAACCCCCTCAGACCTCACCGACGCCCTTGCCGCGGAAGGGGCCGTGCTGCGCTTCGACGAATCGCTCGAAGCCTGGAAGGTTCCGGCCGACGCGTGGATCATCTACACCCCGGCGATCCCCGCCGACCACCCCCAGCTCGCGGCCGCCAAAGCCCAGGGCCGCACCCTCCTCAAGCGCGCCGAGCTCTTGGGCCAAATCGCCAACGCCGGCACCTGCCTGGCCGTCGGCGGCACCCACGGCAAAACCACGACCTCGGCCATGCTCGCCTGGATGCTCCACCAGCACCAACCGCTCCAAGCCTTTTTGGGCGGAATCGCGACCAACTTCAACTCGAACTGCCTCCCCGGACCGGCCGACCTCAGCGTGGTCGAGGCCGACGAATTCGACCGCTCCTTTCTGCACCTGCACCCGAGCGCCGCGGTGGTCACGAGCACCGACGCCGACCACCTCGACATTTACGGCGAGGCCGACTCCGTGGTCGACGGGTTTCGGGCTTTTGCCGCCCAGGTGAAGGGGCCGTTGTTCGCGGGACCGGGCTGCGCCGAGTTGGCCGGAGCCGAGACCTACGGTCGCCCCGGCGACCGCTATACGTACCGCGACGTGCACCACGAAGGCGGCGTACAGGCCTTCACGCTGGTGCTCGACGGCATCGAAGTTCCCACCCACGCTGGACTCCCCGGGCTGCACAACGTCGAAAACGCCGTTGCGGCGGCGGCGCTGGCCCACGCAGTGGGCATGCCCGCTGCGGCGATCGGCGACGCCATCGCCGGCTTTCGCGGGGTAGCGCGGCGGTTCGACCGCCGCGCGAGCGCCGCCGGCCGCCACTACATCGACGACTACGCCCACCACCCCACGGAACTGCGGCGGTTCATCGAAGCCCTGCGCGGAATGTTTCCGGGCCAAAAAATCGCCTTGCTCTTTCAGCCCCACCTCTACAGCCGCACCCGCGACTTCGCCGCGGGATTTGCCGAGGCCCTCGGGGCCGCCGACTTCGTCGGCATTTTGCCCATTTATGCCGCCCGCGAGCGCGCCATGGCGGGCGTCGACAGCGCGATGCTGGCGGCCCGGATCCCGGGCGCGCAGCTCGTGCCGTACGACCGCGGCGCGCAATGGCTGGCGAGCCAGCCCGCCACCGTGGTGGCCACGGTGGGCGCGGGCGACATCGACCGACTGGTTCCGCACGTGGAACGCCTAATCCGCGCCGAAGCATGAAACCCTGGATGCGCCAAACCGTCGTGATCGCCTCGTGGCTTGTCGGACTGACCGGGCTCGGAGCGGGCATTGCCCTCGGCCTTCAGCCTCGGGGCACCGGCGCCGTGCGGGCCGCCAAAATCCGCATCCACCAGCCGCCGGAACAGGTGCTTTTGATCGCCCGCGACCTGCATCCCATTCTGGCTGAGGCGGGTGCGCCGTGGAAGGGCCAAAACCTCAAAGAAATCAACATTCCGCTGTTAGAAGAAAAGCTCAAAAGCCACCCGCAGGTGAAAAACGCCGAGGTATTTTCATCGTGGGATGGAACAGTCTACAGCGTCGTGAAGCAAAAAGAAGCTAAAGCACGCATTTCGAACGGAATACAAAGCGCATACTGCGACGCTTCGGGCAACCTGTTCCCCATTTCGAAGAACGACAACCCCCGACTTCCGCTCGTGACCGGCACCTACACCCGCGCACGCCGCCTCGAAGCGCTGCGGCTTTTGGACCGCGCCGCCCAGCACTCGGCATTCCGCGGCGGGTGGTACGCCCTGGATTTCGCACCCGAAACCGGCTTCACGGCATTCCCCGAATGGCATCCGCACCGCGTGGTGTGGGGCGACGCCTCCGCATTTGCCGACAAAGCCCACCGCGCCAAGGCGATTTATGCCTACGCCCTTCAAAATCAGTTTTTGGACCAGCTCGAGCGCCTCGACGTGCGCTTTGAGGATCAAGTGGTCTTTACCCGAACCTCTACCCCCAGCCAACCATGAACACGCACCGCATTGCCGTAGGTCTTGACATCGGCACCACCAAAATCGCCGTACTCGTCGGCCGCCTCGACGCCCACAGCAAGCTCGAAATCCTCGGCTACGGAACGGCTCCGAGCATGGGCGTTCAGCGCGGCGTCGTGGTGAACATCACGCAAACCATTGAATCGATCCAGCAAGCTGTAGAAGCGGCCAAGATCGATTGCGGATGGGACATCAACGGCGTCGTGGTGGGCATCGCAGGCCAGCACATCCGCAGCCTGCAGCACAGCGACTACATCACGCGCGTCGACGCCGAAGAAGTCATCGACGAGCTCGACCTCGAGCGCTTGACCGAGAACGTCCACAAGCTGGCGATGATGCCGGGTGAGGAGATCATTCACGTGATTCCGCAAGAGTACAAGGTCGACGGCCAGGGCGACATCAAAGAGCCCCGCGGTATGTACGGCGCGCGCCTCGAGGCCACGTTCCACATCGTCGTGGGCCAGGTGACGAGCATTCGCAACATCGCCCGCTGCGTGAAGTCGGCCGACCTCGACCTCAAGGCCATCAACCTCGAGCCGCTGGCGAGCGCCGAGGCCGTGCTCAGCCAAGAAGAGAAGGAGGCCGGTGTGGTGCTCGTCGACATCGGCGGCGGAACCACCGACATCGCCATTTTCAAAGACGGCATCATTCGCCACACGGCCGTGATTCCGTACGGCGGAAACATCATCACCAACGACATCAAGGAGGGCTGCAGCATCATTGAGAAGCAGGCCGAGCAGCTCAAAGTGAAGTTCGGTTCCGCGTGGCCCGGCGAAAACAAAGAAAACGAGATCGTCTCGATTCCCGGTTTGCGCGGACGCGACCCCAAGGAGATCAGCCTCAAGACGTTGAGCCGCATCATTCACGCCCGCACCACCGAAATCATCAACGCGGTGTTTACCGAAATCAAGAACTACGGCTACGACCAGCCGTCGCGCAAGCTGATTGCCGGCGTGGTGATTACGGGCGGAGGAAGCCAACTCAAGCACGTCAAGCAGCTGGTGGAGTACCTCACCGGAATGGACACGCGCATTGGCTACCCCAACGAACACCTGGCCACCCTGCCGTCAGACCACGTGCTGAATTCGCCGATGTACTCGACCGCGGTGGGCCTTCTGATGAAGGGGCTCGAAGGCCGCGACGTCGAAGGTTTTGTGCGCGAAACCCTGAGCGAAGCGGCTTCTGAGCCCGCAGCGCTGGAGGCTTCGTGGGACTTCCCGGTGGCCCAAGCCGAGCCCGCGGCCGAATTGGCCCCCGAGGCCCTTGACGAGGCCGAACTCGAAACGGTGCCCTCCGCGGGAAGTGCGGCCGAGCAACCCCAAAAGACTAAGGCCAAGGGCGACTTTTTCAAGCGCTGGGCCGACGGATTCCTCAAACTCATTGACGACAACGATTTGAACTAAGATTATGGACCTCAATCCTCTCGATTTCGACCTTCCCAAGCATCGTTCGTCTGCCATTAAAGTGGTGGGTGTAGGCGGTGGCGGATCCAACGCCGTCAACTACATGAAGAACCAGGGCATTCGCGGCGTGGACTTCATCGTCTGCAACACCGACGCCCAGGCCCTCACCCACAGCCCGGTAGAAACCAAAATCCAGCTCGGAGCCACCCTTACCGAAGGTTTAGGCGCCGGCGCCAACCCCGAAGTTGGAGAGCAAGCAGCCCTCGAGAGCTACGCCGAAATCCAGGCGGCGCTCGGCGCGCAGACCAAGATGGTGTTCATAACCGCCGGAATGGGCGGCGGCACCGGGACCGGAGCGGCCCCCATCATCGCCAAAGCATCGCGCGAACTCGGCATTTTGACCGTGGGCATTGTGACCGCCCCGTTCGGATTCGAAGGCAACATGCGCCTCCGCCAGGCCGAGCAAGGCATCGAGCGCCTGCGCGAGCACGTGGATTCGCTCATTGTGATCAACAACAACAAGCTTCGTGAAGTCTACGGCAACTTAGGCTTCAAGCAAGGCTTCATGAAGGCCGACGAGGTGCTGTCTACCGCGGCGCGGGGAATTGCCGAAGTTATCACGCACCACTACAGCGTGAATATTGACCTGCGCGACGCCAAGACCGTGCTTCACAACAGCGGAACGGCCATCATGGGCAGCGCGAAGGCTTCGGGGTCGACCCGTGCGCTGTCGTCGGTACGCAGTGCCCTCGACAGTCCGCTGCTCAACGACAACCACATCGAAGGCGCGCGCTACGTGCTGCTGCTGATTGTGAGTGGAACCGGCGAGCACGAAGTCACCCTCGACGAAATCGGCGAAATCAACGACTTCATTCAGGAGCAGGCCGGCCGCCAAGTCGACATCATCATGGGCATCGGTGAAGATCCGCACCTCGATGACGCCCTTCAAGTAACCGTGATCGCCACCGGATTCAGCGCGACTAACCCCATCGGCACGGTGAACCCCGCCGAGCCCGAAAAAGTGGTGTACGAACTTCGTCCCGACTCGTCGCCCGGTTCGCAATTCAATCTTTTTGAGGAACCAGTTCGTTCCAAGAGTCCGCTCGAGGAAGAGTCCCTCAGCCCGATTGACACTCCGATTGCCGAGGTCCTCGAGCCCGCTACGGCGCCCGAAGCGCCCGAAACGCACGCCGTAGACGCTCCCTTGGCCGAAGCCGCCTGGGAAGTTCCCGCCCCCGGAGCCCCCGAAGCCGAAATGCACACCTTGGACGCGGAATCAGACGAAGGTGATTTTGCGTTTGAGCTCCGCACCGAAGAGCCTTGGGACTCCGCAGAACCCGTGGTCGCCGTGGAGGACTTGGCAGACGCAGCGTTGCCCATTGAGGAGCCCGCCGAAACCGAGATTCCCAGCCCCACCATGACTTGGACGCTCGATTGGAATGATGAGCCCGCGCGCCCCGCGAAATCGGTGGGCCTGGACGAACTCCTTGCCTTTGAGGCCGCGCTGCGCGGTACCGGCGCTCCGGCTTCAGATGAGCCCGCCGTCGTAGCTGCAGAGGTCAGCGAGGTCTTGGCGACCTTGGAACCCTTTGCTACTGCCGTCGACGAAGCCCTCGACCAACCGATTGAGGCGGAAGAAGCAGCGTTTGATGCGTCTGATGCCATATCGTCGTTGGAAGCCGTTGAATCGATTGAAGCTTATGACACCTTCGAAGAACCCGTAGCCGAGGCTCCGTTAATTGAGACGCCCGAGGTGGTCGAATCGGCCGCTTGGGAAGCGCCCGCCGCGACGGAAACCCCTGAGGAAGTCAAATCAGCCTCCTGGGAAGAGCCCGCCGCAATAGAGACCCCCGTTGACGCGGCGGAGTCGGTGGACGCCTTGGAAGCCCCGCTTGAGGCTCCGGCCCGCGACGTTCCGGCACCGCAGAGCATGCGCACCGACGACGTGCGCTTCGAGGTGCGCACCGCAGCGGTGAACACCATGTTTGCTCCTGAAATCGACCCTGATCGCGACAGCCTCGAAGAGACCATGCGCCGCATGGCCCAAGAGCGCCGAGCGTACCTGCAGGCCTTCAGCCACCGATTTGGGCAAAACCAAGCGCGCATGCAGCAGGGCGACTTGGACCGTCCGGCGTTTGAACGCCAAGGCTGGGACCTCGACGCGTCGGCGCGCTACTCGCAGCAAAACGCCTTGGGCGACCACATGGTCCGCGGAGAGAAAAACGATCTGGAGTTCCGCCCCAACAACTCGTTTTTGCACGACAATGTCGATTGAGGCCCTCGAAGTCCAGTTGGGCGAAGACATGAAGGCGGCCATGCGCGCCAAAGACCAGGTGCGCCTCGAGGCCGTGCGCTCGATTCGCGCCGCCCTGTCGACTGAAAAAACCTCGGCGGCCAACCAAGGCACCCTGACCGACGCCCAGGCGATCGCGGTGCTGCAGCGCCTGAAAAAGCAGCGCATCGAGGCAGCCGACATCTTCAACGCCCAGAACCGAACCGACCTCGCCCAGGTTGAAGAAGCCCAACTGGCGGTGATTCAGACCTACCTGCCGGCTGCCCTCGAAGGCGAGGCCCTCGAGGCCGCGGTGCGCGAACTCTTGGCCAGCCACCAATTGACCCAAGCCGGTCAGTTCGGCCAAGCCATGGGGCTCGCATCCAAAGCCTTGGCGGGCAGGGCTGACGGCAAGGCCATTTCGGCCGTCGTCAAAGCCCTTCTGCAGGGTTAAGACCTAGTAAAATCCGTAGAGCAGGCGCACCGACACCACGTCGGCTTTGTCGACCGCTGAAGTGGGAACGCGCCAAAGGCCTGCCGATAGGTTGACCTCGTTGCCGACGTAGTCGTAGCGCACCCCAATTTCAGAATATATCCCCGTGGAGCCGTCGCGCACAAACGCCGGACCGATTCCGCTGTAGTTACGTACCTGCCGGGCAAACGAACCGTAGCCCAAGTTGACAAAGGCGCCCACCCAGGCGTCAGAGTTCGCGGTACTCCCCAAACCGGTCTGCAGCGTGGCCGCTAGGGTGTAATGGTAGCCAAATCCTAGGGCGCCCGTTCCGCCTTGACCCTGCGTCAGCGCCAACCCCAGCGGGGTGGTCAACCCCAGCGAAAGCTCATCGCCGACCGGAAGGGTAAAGCGCGGCGCATAGGTCACGCCGTTGCTGGCAAACGGCATCGAGAGGGTCGACATATCGATTCCGATGCTGTAGTCGTAGCCCAGCGCGTGAAACCACTGTCCTTTTTTGAGGTCGAGCGACTGCGCCGAAGCTTGCGCACTTGCCGCCCCTACGAGAAGGCCAAAAATCCAGTTCTTCATACCCTAAAGGTAGTACGCGGTACCTTTGCCCCACGTGAACATTCCCCTCTTCTCTTGGGTCTGGCGCCAGTACCGCGCCGCGTTTGAAGGGCTCAGTCAAGAGGCCTGGGTCCTGGCCACTGTCATGTTTGTGAATCGGGCTGGAACCATGGTGCTTCCCTTCCTCGGACTGTATCTGCGAGAAGGCCTGGGTTTCAGCCTTGCCGACACGGGATGGATCATGGCCTTTTATGGCGTTGGGTCCATGGTGGGCGCCTTGGCGGGCGGAGCCCTTTCGGACCGCTGGGGTTCGTACCAGGTGCAAACGACGGCACTCTTCTTGGGCTCAGGAATATTTTTGGCACTGAGCTTCCTTTCCGAGTTTTGGTCGCTGGCATTGGGCGTGTTTGTGCTCACTGCCGTCGCCGACATGGTGCGCCCGGCGAACTCTTCGGCCGTGTTTGAGTACGCTAAAGAGGGCAACGTGACGCGGGCCTTTTCGCTCAACCGCATGGCGATCAACCTGGGCTTCTCGGTCGGACCGGCTGCCGCAGGCGTCATCGCCGCCTGGAGCTATCAGGGCCTATTTTGGGCCGACGCCGCCACCTGCGCGGCCGCCGGCCTCCTCTTTGTGGGGTTCTTTCGCAAGCGCCGTCCGCGCCGCGCCCGCGAAACCCAACAGGGCGGAAAATCCCCGTACCGCGACCGCGGGGCCCTGGCGTTCTCGATCCTAGTGCTGCTCTTTGCCGTGGCCTTTTTTCAGCTGGTCTCCACCATGCCGCTCTACTACCGCGAGGTATTTGCGCTGAGTGAAGAACAAATTGGACTGCTTCTGGGCTTTAACGGCCTCCTGATCGTCGCCGTCGAAATGGTTTTTGTGAACTGGGCCCAAAACCGCATTGCGCCCCGCCACGCGATCGCCCTGGGCGTGCTCGTGATGGCCTTGGCCTTTGCCAGCCTGAATTGGGCAACGGGGCTCACCGGACTTTATGCCTCCATGCTGCTGCTCAGCGTGTCTGAAATCTTGGCGATGCCGTTTATGATCTCGTGGATCACGTTGCGCGCGGGCGACCAGTCCCGCGGACGCTACCTTGGGCTCTATGCTGCGACCTACGCCTTGGGCCACATCATGGCTCCGCTGGTCGGAACCCGCGTCATCGAACACTTCGGGTACAGCACGCTATACTATGGCGTGGCGGCCCTGTCCGTAGTTACCGCCTTCGGATTCAGCCAGCTACCTCCCGCGATTGGGCGTCAATCACGGCCATAGCTGTGGTGTTGACGATTTCGCGCACGCTGCAGCCCAGCTGCAGCACATGGGCCGGGTAGTCGAGTCCCACGAGCAACGGTCCGACCGCCTCTATGCCTGCCATCGACTGCAGCAGCTTGTAGGAAATGTTGGCCGACGAAAGTCCGGGGAACACAAACACGTTGGGACCCTTACCCACTAGGTCGCTGAACGGAAACTGTTCGGCCAGCAGCCCATTGTCCACCGCGAAGTTGGCCTGCATCTCGCCGTCGACAATCAGGTCAGGGTCAGCACTGCGAATCATGCGGAGCGCTTCGCGCATCTTGCGCGGCGTGACGCCGTCGCTCGAACCGAAATTCGAGTAACTCAGAAGGGCCACACGGGGCTGGATGTTCATTTTGCGCACCATCTTCGAAACTTCAGACACAATCTGGGCAATGCGCTCGGCGGACGGATCCTGGTTGATCGTCGTGTCGGCAAAAAACTTAGGCCCTTGCTTGGTCAGCATTACGTACACGCCGGCCACCGTCGAGGCCGGGGTCTTCGGTCCCAGAATCTCCATAACAGGGCGTACCGCACGGGTGTACTTCACCGTGGCGCCGGTCACGTAGGCGTCGGCGTGGCCGCTGCGCACCATCATCGGACCGTAGTAGTCGCGGTTGAACATCAGTCGGCGCGCTTCCTCGCGGCCCACTCCGCGCCGTTGCCGCATCGAGTACAATGTCTCGGCGTACTCCGCAAGGTGCGGAGCCGAATTGCTGCGCGGATCAATCATCGGCACGTCTTCGAGGCCCAAATTGTATTCCTCGATGAGGGCCTTAATCTTGGCTACGTCGCCCAAGAGTACCGGCTGGCAGATGCCCTCTTCCACCGCGATTTGGGCCGCCTTGAGGACACGGTAGTGGTCGGCTTCGTTGAACACTACCCGCTTGGGCGCACTCTTGGCCTTCTCAACCGCCAGGCGAATGAACTTGTCGTCGCGTCCGAGTCGGTTGCGCAGATCTTCTTCGTAGGCCTCCCAGTTGGTGATGGGCTTTTTGGCCACGCCTGTTTCCATCGCGGCGCGGGCCACGGCGGGAGCCACCGTGTAAATCAAGCGCGGATCAAACGGCTTCGGAATGATGTAGTCGGTACCAAAAGCCAAGTTTCGGCTGCCGTAGGCGAGGTTGACAATTTCGGGCACGGCCTCCTTGGCCAGGTCGGCAATCGCCTTTACCGCGGCCAGCTTCATGGCCTCGTTGATCTTGGTGGCGCGCACGTCGAGGGCTCCGCGAAAAATGTAGGGAAAGCCCAGCACGTGGTTGACCTGGTTCGGATTGTCGCTGCGCCCGGTCGCCATAATCAAGTCCTTGCGGGTCTTGATCGCGACGTCGTAGTTGATTTCGGGGTCCGGATTGGCCAGCGCAAACACCACGGGGTTGGCCGCCATGGACTGGATCATTTCGGGACTCAAAATGTTGCCCTTCGACAGGCCGACAAAGACGTCGGCGCCCACCAGGGCCTCAGCCAGCGTGCGGTGCGGCGTGCCGCGCTTGAAGTCCATTTTTTCCTCGGTCAGGTCCTCGCGGCCGTCGTGAATGACGCCCTTCGAATCGCACATGATCAAGTTCTCGGGGGTCACGCCCAGCGCCAAATACAGGCGGGCGCAGCTGATCGCAGAGGCTCCGGCCCCGTTAAACACCACGCGCACCTC
>SYCM01000130.1 GCA_005786915.1 Bacteroidota bacterium
GCCCGTCATGTGCCAGCACTGCAACCACGCTCCGTGCGAAACGGTGTGCCCGGTAGGTGCCACGGTGCACTCGCGCGAAGGCCTGAACCACATGGCCTATAATCGTTGCATCGGAACGCGCTACTGCGCCAACAACTGCCCTTACAAGGTTCGCCGCTTCAACTGGTTCAACTACATGGCGAACGAGCAGTTTGCTGACGTGAACCCGTCGCAAGACGACTATGGACGTATGGTGTTGAACCCCGACGTGACCGTGCGTTCGCGCGGCGTCATGGAAAAGTGCACAATGTGCATCCAGCGCGTGCAGTACGCCAAACTCGAGGCCAAGAAGGCCGGCCAACCGCTGGCCGACGGAAGCTTCACGGTGGCCTGTGCCGAGGCTTGCGGAACTGGAGCCATCACGTTTGGTGACGTCAACAACGCGAAGAGCGCCGTGCGCGCCGCCAAAGCGGACGCCCGCGCCTACCACCTCCTCGAAGAAGTTGGCACGCAGCCTTCCGTATTCTACCTGACAAAAGTTCGCAACGCCTAATCAGTTATGCACTACGAATCACCTGTACGTCAGCCGCTTATCCTAGGTGATAAGAGCTACAACCAGATCACTGAAGACGTTGTACGTCCGATTGAAAACGCCGCCCCCCGTTCCTGGTGGATGGTGTTCAGCATTGCGCTGGTCATGTTCCTTTGGGGCGTGGGCTGCCTTGCCTACACCGTAGGAACGGGCATCGGCGTGTGGGGCTTGAACAAGACCGTAGGCTGGGCCTGGGATATCACCAACTTCGTATGGTGGGTCGGTATTGGCCACGCCGGAACGCTGATCTCTGCGGTACTTCTGCTGTTCCGCCAGCGCTGGCGCATGGCCATCAACCGGTCGGCGGAAGCCATGACGATCTTCTCGGTCATTCAGGCGGGACTCTTTCCGGTGTTCCACATGGGCCGCGTGTGGATGGCCTACTGGGTTCTCCCGATTCCGAACCAGTTCGGCTCGCTGTGGGTGAACTTTAACTCGCCGCTGCTGTGGGACGTGTTCGCCATCTCGACCTACCTCTCGGTATCGGTTGTGTTCTGGTACGTCGGACTCATTCCGGATTTCGCCATGGTGCGCGACCGCGCCGTGAACCCCGTACAAAAGCACATCTACAAGGTGCTTTCGTTTGGCTGGGGCGGAAAAGCCAAGGCATGGCAGCGATTTGAGGAAGTTTCGCTGGTGCTCGCCGGTTTGGCGACTCCGCTGGTTCTTTCGGTACACACCATCGTATCCATGGACTTTGCCACGTCGGTGATTCCGGGATGGCACACCACCATCTTCCCTCCGTACTTCGTTGCGGGCGCCATCTTCTCGGGATTTGCCATGGTGCAAACCCTGCTGCTCATCGTGCGCAAAGTGTTCAAGATGGAAGACTACATCACGGTGCAGCACATCGAAATGATGAACATCATCATCATGGTGACGGGTTCGATCGTGGGTGTGGCCTACATCACCGAGCTCTTCATCGCGTGGTACAGTGGAGTCGAGTATGAGCAGTATGCCTTCTTGAACCGCGCAACCGGTCCCTATTGGTGGGCCTATTGGTCAATGATGACCTGCAACGTGTTCAGCCCGCAGTTCATGTGGTTCAAAAAGCTGCGCACCAACTTGGTGTTCACGTTTGTCATCTCGATCGTCGTGAACATCGGTATGTGGTTCGAGCGCTTCGTCATCATCGTGACCTCGCTGCACCGCGACTACTTGCCCTCGAGCTGGTCGATGTTCTCCCCGTCGTTTGTCGACGTGGGCATCTTCGTGGGCACCATCGGATTCTTCTTTGTCCTGTTCTTGCTGTACGCCCGCACCTTCCCGGTAATCGCTCAGGCGGAACTCAAGACCATTTTGAAAACTTCGGGCGAAGCCCAGAAAAAACACCACAGCGACCATGGCGCACACCACTGAACCTACCCCGGTAGTTCGCGCGTTGTACCACGACGACGACGTGCTCATCTCGGCCGTTAAGGAAATCCGCGCGGCCGGATACCAAATCTCGGAAGTCTACACGCCCTTCCCGGTACACGGACTCGACAAGGCCATGGGCCTCAAGGAGACGCGCATCGCCATGGCGGCGTTCATGTACGGCCTGCTCGGCTTGACCGTGGCGGTAACCCTGACGTGGTACATGATGATCAACGACTGGCCGCAAAACATCGGTGGAAAACCCAACTACAACTGGGGAATGAACATGCCGGCCTTTGTGCCCATCTTGTTTGAGCTGACCGTGTTTTTTGCGGCCCACCTGATGGTCTGGACCTACCTCGTAATCAACGGATTGTACCCTGGCGCCGACGCCCAAAACCCCGATCCCCGCACGACCGACGACTACTTCATGGTCGAACTTCCGGCGGCTGACGGTTTGGTCGACGTGCTCAAGAAGTCGGGTGCTGTAGAAATTGCTGAAGCCTAAGCGATATGCGTATTAAAACCATTCTTTGGGTTGCCGGAAGCGCCGTTGCGCTGTCTGCCTGCAACTGGGACAAGACCACGCCGGGTTACACGTACATGGACGACATGTACCGCTCACCGGCCCACCAAACCTACGAGCCCGGCACCGCCAAGGAGCCGGCCGAGGGAAGCGTTCCTCGCGGATACGTGCCCTACACGATTCCCAACACGAACGAAGGCTACGCCGCTTCGATGGCAAACACCGAGGTTCCTGCGATGTACGAAACCTTGGACGCCGAGTCGGGTAAGCAGCTCTACACCCAGTTTTGTTCGCACTGCCACGGCGAAAAGGGCGACGGCAACGGAATCCTGATGCAGCGCGAGAAGATCTTGGGTATTCCCGGGTACGGTGCAGACAAGCTTCCGGACATCACGCCCGGAAGCATTTACCACGTGATTATGTACGGCAAGAACAACATGGGCAGCCATGCTTCGCAGCTGAACTACGACGAGCGCTGGAAGATCATCAAGTACGTGTGGAAGCTCCGCATGGATCAAGTTCCGGGTGCTGTGCCCGCTGCCGCTGATACGGCTGCTGCCCAACCTGCCGCCTAACCTAACTGCCCTAGAAGACATGTTTGTATTCACCTCCAAAATGAAATTGCTCGCCGGGTCCTTGACCTTGGTGGGATTGGTTTTCTTGCTGATCGGATTTAATACGGATTATTCCTCGCATTCGGCAGAGGGTCACGGTGATGCCGTGGCACATGCTGAAGACCACGGTGCAGCGGCGCACGGCGAAGCGGCTTCTGGTGCAGCGCCTACTGAAGAAGCGCATGCTGAAGAGGCCCACGCTGAAGAAGCGGTGGTCATGGATGCCGTAGACGAGGAAGCTGAAGCGCACGAGTCGATGGAACATGCTGATGCAGATCATGCGGCAGTGACGCACGAGGCTGACGCCCACGCGGCTGACGCTCACGAGGGTCACGGTGCAACCCACGACCTGAGCGCCAACCGTCCTTGGGCGGCCTTCCTGGTCAACAGCATCTTCTTCTTAGGCATCGGTATCGGTACACTCTTTTTCTTGGCGATCCAGTATGCGGCGCAAGTGGGCTGGTCCGCGGGCCTGATTCGCGTGTTTGAAGCCGTAGCCATGTTTGTGAGTATTCCGCTTTTGGGCATCCTCTTCTTGGCGGTAACGGGCGGAATGCACATGCACCACCTTTGGCATTGGATGGCCGAAGGCATCATGGATCCCGCCAGCGCCAACTATGACCCCATCATTGCGGGTAAGGAGGCCTACCTGAACGTACCCTTCTTCACCGTCCGCACGCTGGCCTACCTCGTGATTTGGGCGGGTACCGCCTACCTGCTGCGCCGAAACAGCCTGCGCGAAGACGCGATGCCCAAGGGCCAGAATATGTTCTTTACTCAGCGCAAATTGGCTGCCACCTTCATCGTCCTGTACGCGGTGACGTCCTCGACGAGCGCCTGGGACTGGGTGATGTCCATCGATACCCACTGGTTCTCAACCCTCTTTGGATGGTACACGTTTGCGGGCATGTTTGTGACCGCCATGACCGTTCTCAACTTGCTCGTGATGTACCTGCGGTTGAACAACCACCTTCCGTGGATCAACGCCAACCACCAGCACGACCTGGGCAAATTCATGTTCGCCTTCAGCGTATTCTGGACCTACCTGTGGTTCAGCCAGTACATGTTGATTTGGTACTCGAACATCCCTGAAGAGGTTACGTACTACCTTCCGCGCTTTAAGGGCGAATACAAGCCCTTGTTTGTGATGATGGTGGCGATGAACTTCATCTTCCCAATCTTGGTCCTCATGTCGCGCGACGCCAAACGCATCTTTGGGTTCATCGGTCTTGCTGCAGTCTTCGTTTTGGCCGGACACTGGATGGACCACTACATCATGATCATGCCGGGTGCGGTGGGCTATGACTACGGGTTTGGTTTTGCGGAACTTGGCGGAATCTTGTTCTATGCGGGCCTGTTCTTGTGGGTAACCCTGAGCCAGTTGGCCAAGGCTCCGCTCAAGCTTCAAAACCATCCGATGCTCACCGAAAGCGAGCACTTCCACCAATAATCCGTCGCCTTAATTCGAATCGTCTATGTCTGGAATTATGACTCTTATTGTCCTTGTGCTTGCGGTGCTTACGGCCCTGCAGCTCATCCGAATTTTCGAATTGTCTTCGAAGGCGCGCCAAACAGCCGAATACGAAGTAACCGACCGCGACAACAACAACCAAGGATGGTTGATGCTGCTGTTCGGCATTGGTCTCATCGTGTCGTTATTCTGGATGCTGTACGAATGGTCGCCGATCATGTTGCCCAAACCTGCCTCGGCACACGGAACCGAGTACGACGACCTGATGACGATCTCCATGATTGTCATCATAACCATGTTCGTGCTCGTGCAGCCGATTCTGTTCTACTTCGCGTGGAAGTACCGCGGGTCAAAGGACCGCAAAGCCACCTACTACGAGCACAACAACCGCCTGGAGTTCATCTGGACGATCGTTCCGGCCGTGGTGCTCGCTGTGCTTATCATTTACGGTATGACCACGTGGTCTAACGTGATGAACCCCAAGAACGAGCAGGAGCCGTTGGTTATTGAGCTGTACGCGCAGCAGTTCAAGTGGACGGCGCGCTACGCCGGCCAAGACAATCAGCTGGGCTACGCCAACGTCCGCCTCATCAAGGACGCCAACGTGATTGGCGTTGACACGCTCGACACCAAAGGCAGCGACGACAAGATCACGACCGAAATCCACCTTCCTGTTGGACGTCCGGTGCTCTTCAAGTTTCGTTCGCAGGACGTGATTCACTCGGCGTACTTCCCGCACTTCCGGGCCCAGATGAACTGCGTGCCGGGCATGACCACCCTATTCCAGTTTACGCCCACGGTAACGACGGCCGAGATGCGCCAGGATGCCGAGGTGCAAGCGAAGGTGGCCCGCATCAACCAAATTCGCACCGAAAAGGGCTTGGAGGCGTATGCCTACGATTACTTGCTGTTGTGCAACAAGATCTGCGGATCGGCGCACTACAACATGCAGATGAATATTGTTGTTGAGTCTGAAGAAGAGTACGCCAAATGGCTTGCTGAACAAAAGACCGTAGCAGAAACGTTGTAATACTAGTTAAGGATTTTTTATTATGGCTGACCACGCACACGACCACGCGCACGATCACGCTCACGACGACCACCACGATCACGAGCACCATGTAGACAACTTCTGGACGAAGTACGTCTTCTCAATCGATCACAAAATGATCGCCAAACAGTTTTTGATCACCGGTATGTTTATGGGCATCATTGGGGTGTTTATGTCCATGCTTTTTCGATTGCAATTGGCTTGGCCGGGCGAGAGCTTCCCCATCCTCGAGACCTTCTTGGGCAAATGGGCCCCTGACGGGGTCATGGACCCGAACATGTACCTCGCGTTGGTGACGATTCACGGAACCATCATGGTGTTCTTTGTACTGACGGCCGGCTTGAGCGGAACCTTTTCGAACCTGCTGATTCCATTGCAAGTCGGCGCGCGCGACATGGCGTCAGGCTTCCTGAACATGATTTCGTACTGGTTTTTTGCCGCCTCGTCGGTGGTCATGGTGGTGTCGCTGTTTGTGGAAACCGGACCCGCTTCAGGCGGATGGACCGTGTACCCGCCGCTCAGCGCCCTGCCGCAAGCGATGCCTGGCTCTGGCGCGGGGATGACCCTTTGGCTGGTTTCGATGACGCTGTTTATCGCCGGCTCCCTGATCGGTTCGCTGAACTATATCGTTACGGTAATTAACCTGCGCACTAAAGGCATGTCCATGACGCGCCTTCCACTGACGATTTGGGCCTTCCTGGTGACGGCCATCCTCGGGGTGCTTTCGTTCCCGGTTCTTTTGAGCGCGGCGTTGCTGCTCGTGTTCGACCGCTCCATGGGCACGTCGTTTTACCTGAGCGACATTATGGTGGCGGGCGAAATGCTCACCAACCAAGGTGGTAGTCCGATCCTTTTTGAGCACCTCTTCTGGTTCCTCGGCCACCCTGAGGTGTACATCATCCTTCTGCCGGCACTCGGCATTACGTCAGAGGTGATTGCTACGAATTCGCGCAAGCCCATCTTCGGCTACCGTGCGATGGTGGGTTCCATTCTGGCGATTGCCTTCTTGTCGTTCATCGTGTGGGGTCACCACATGTTTGTGACGGGAATGAATCCGTTCTTGGGCTCGGTGTTTACGTTCACGACGCTGTTGATTGCCATTCCTTCGGCGGTTAAGGCATTCAACTACATCACCACGCTGTGGAAGGGTAACATTCGCTTCACTCCGGCAATGCTGTTCTCCATCGGACTCGTGAGTACGTTTGTGGCCGGCGGATTGACGGGCATCATTTTGGGTGACTCCGCATTGGACATCAACGTGCACGACACCTACTTTGTGGTGGCGCACTTCCACATCGTGATGGGCCTGTCGGCCATCTTCGGCATGTTCGCCGGGGTGTACCACTGGTTCCCCAAGATGTACGGCCGCATGATGAATAAGTCGATGGGCTACCTGCACTTCTGGCTTACGTTCGTGAGCGCCTACGGGGTGTTCTTCCCGATGCACTTCACCGGCCTCGCGGGCTTGCCCCGTCGCTACTACAGCAACGCGGAATTCCCCATCTTCGACGAACTGCAGGACATCAACGTGATCATCACCATGTTCGCAATCGGAGGCGGAATCGCGCAGTTGATTTTCATCTTCAACTTCTTCTACTCGATGTGGCGCGGCCCGAAGGCTCCGCAAAACCCGTGGAAATCGAATACCCTCGAGTGGACTGCGCCGGTTGAGCATATTCACGGCAACTGGCCGGGAGCGATCCCCGAAGTGCACCGCTGGGCCTACGACTACAGCAAGCCCGGTCATGAAGAGGACTTTGTTCCGCAGACCACGCCGCTGAAGGACGGGGAGCACGCGCACTAAGCGTTTATAAGTTCGTCAAACGGCCGCCCGGAATCCCCGAGCGGCCGTTTACATTTGTGCCATGGTGGATTTTTTGCACGACGCCTCCACGGCGGGCATGGAAGACCGCGAAGCGGAGCAGCGGCTGCGGCCCGCGCGCTTCGACGACTTTGCCGGTCAGGCCAAGGTGCTGGAAAACCTCAAAGTTTTTGTTCAGGCGGCCCGCCAGCGCGACGAGGCCCTAGACCACGTGCTGCTGCACGGCCCTCCGGGGCTGGGTAAGACAACCCTGGCCCACATCATTGCGGGCGAACTAGGTTCTTCGCTCAAGTTGACTAGCGGACCCGTGCTCGACAAGCCGGGCGACCTCGCCGGATTGCTTACCAGCCTGGATGCCAACGACGTGCTCTTCATCGACGAAATCCACCGGCTGAGCCCGGTAGTTGAGGAGTACCTGTACAGCGCCATGGAGGACTACCAAATTGACATCATGCTGGAGTCCGGGCCCGCGGCGCGCTCAGTGCAAATCCGACTTAAGCCCTTCACCCTAATTGGGGCCACTACGCGAAGCGGATTGCTGACGAGTCCGTTACGCGCGCGTTTTGGCATCGCAGCTCGCCTAGAATACTACAGCGTAGAGCTGCTGTCAACCATTGTGGAGCGCTCCGCAAGCATTTTAAACGTGGGCATCGAAATGGATGCCGCCGTTGAAGTTGCGCGCCGCAGCCGGGGGACGCCCCGCATCGCTAACGCGCTCTTGCGCCGCCTGCGGGACTTTGCCCAGGTCAAGGGCAAGAACGTCGTCGACCTCGAGGTAGCCCGTTTCGGAATGGATGCCCTTGACGTCGACACGCATGGGTTAGATGAGATGGACAACCGCATCTTGACGACCTTGATCGACAAGTTCCGCGGCGGCCCTGTGGGGCTCAGCACCTTAGCTACCGCGGTAGGCGAGCAAGCAGAGACGCTGGAAGAAGTGTACGAGCCCTACTTGATTCAAGAGGGCTACCTGGCCCGCACGCCCCGGGGCCGAACGGCCATGGATAAGGCCTACAAGCACCTGGGCCGCACCCCTTCAGGAGGCCCCGATTTGTTTTCATGACGTCCCGCGAAGCCACGGCCTTCCTCAAAGCTGAGGCCCTTAGGCTGGGCTTTATGGAGACCCGCGTCGCCCGCGCCGATTTTCTTTCGGACCAAGCACCTAAGCTCGAGGCCTGGTTGCGCCAAGGGCTGCAGGGAAGCATGCGCTACCTCGAGAATCATTTTGACAAACGCTTAGATCCCAGGCTTCTGGTGCCGGGTGCTCAGTCCGTGGTTAGCCTCGCGTTCAATTACTTTCCCGAACCCTCATCCCTCGAAGGCGAAGGACGGCCCCGGGTCGCCCGCTATGCCTACGGTGAGGACTACCACCGAGTGGTCAAGGACCGGCTCTTTGAGCTTCTCGACGGCTTGCGCTCGGCCATAGGTCCCTTGGAAGCGCGGTGCTTTGTCGACAGCGCGCCGGTCATGGAGCGGGCTTGGGCTGAGCGCAGCGGTCTGGGTTGGGTGGGCAAAAATTCGCTGCTGCTGCGCAAAAACACGGGGTCGTACTTTTTTTTGGCGGAACTCATTGTGGACTACGCCTTTGAGCCGGACCTCCCTGTGACGGACCACTGCGGTACCTGCACGCGCTGCATCGATGCCTGCCCAACCCAGGCCATCATTGCACCTCAAGTGGTCGACAGCAACCGCTGCATCAGCCACGCCACCATTGAGCTGCACGGGGCGCTTCCGCGCGAAATGGCGGACTCCCTGCATTCCTGGGTATTCGGCTGCGACATTTGCCAAGAGGTGTGCCCCTGGAACCGGCATGCGACGCCACATTCCGAACCGGCATTTGCGCCCGGCGGGTGGGTAGAGTGGAGCTTGGACGACTGGCGTGCGGCCAGCGAAGACGCCTTTCAGGATGCCTTTGGGGCATCGGCGGCGGCCCGCACTGGGCTTGAACGCATCCAGCGCAACGTCGAAGCGGCCTTTGGCCCGGCCAATCCTACTTGACGTCGATCTGAACGGCCTGCAGGACTCGGTAGGTCGTTTTGTCGAACGCGAAGGCCACCCACTTCATGTGACGGGCGTTCCAGCTTGCCTCCAACGTGGTCGACGCGTCTAGGGTAGTACTCGCGCCAGGAAGACTACCGCCTGCCGCCCAAACCTCTTGGCCAAAGGGGCCCCAGGGAGCACTGCGGAAGACGTTGTAGTGCACGTAGTTCGTGTCGCGGGTTTGGTCGGGCATGAGCTGCGGCGACACCATTCCCGATTCTTTGAGGTACACCGCTACGCCCACCGCGTTGGCTTGGGCGCTTTGGGCCCGAACCTCGAGCCGAAGGGTGGCGACGCGCGAGGTGCTGTCGAATCCGCTGTAGGCGCTGAAAAGCACTTCGGGTGCGCGCGCGAGCTCGGTGGCAGCAAGGGCTCCCCACGAACTGTAGGATTTGAGGTGGGTGTTGGTCGGGAAGTCCAGTCGGTTCACCATGCCCAAGGGCAGGGCAAAAACCCCAAATACGTCGGCCAAGTCGTCGCCATCGGCTGTGGTAAAGTCGGTCGGGTATTCCGCCGAGGTCGCGGTAAAGTTGGCCGGCCCGGCATGGATGGCGAGGCCGACTACTTTGGCGGGTCCGTACAGGCTGTCGAGCTGCTTCAGCACCTTGGAGGCCTTCGGGCAGTTCTTGCATTGGTGACCGGTAAAGTCCTCTACGAGCACGGCCCGTTCCGATTGAATCACCGTGTCGCCGTTGGCGGTACCGGTTCCGCCCCCGCCCGGATTGCGGAACGGCTGGTCGATGTAGTCGCAGGCAGCTAGGGACGCCGCCACAATGAAGTACAAAACGGGATTCCGCATCAGAATTGGGTCGTAAGCGATAAACTCAAGCCGTTGGACGGCGGAACTACGCGGCACACTCCGCCTACGCAGAAAATGCCCTGCTGCTGGCGGCCGTAGCCGAGTTGCACGCGGGTGGGGCCGTCAAAGTGCACCACTGACAGCAAGGGGTAATGGATGCGGCGTGACTCAGAAGGATTGCCGTAGTTGTAGATGTCTTGGACGGCCACGACCCAAGCCTCAGAAAGGGTGTATTCGGCGAGGAACATGGCCATGGCACCACGGAACCCTTGTCCGCCCGACCACTGCAGCTCAGTGCGCAGGGTTTGGTGGTTGGGGAGGGCGAACTGCTGCTCCCATACCACGGCGGGAACCACCAGCATGCTGTCGCTGTCGGGCGCCGCCAAAATGGCGTAGTCGTTCAGGCCGTCAGCTAGTACCGACTTGTTGTAGCCGAGTCGGTAGGCGGTCACTTGCGTCTTGTACTTGGAGCTGAATTTGCGGCTGATGCTGAGGTTCACGTCGCGGAAGTAGGGAATTTCGCCCCAGGTCAAGGCTTGACTTACGTAGCCCTGGGTGCCTTTGTCTCCAAAACTCCCGTCGGCGAGCGGAGCCCTGTGGATGCTCTGCGACGACGCGACGCTGAGCGCCACTTTGGTGCCGTACTTGCCGCCGAGCACGGTTTTCTTGGGAATCAGGTAGTTCACGTCAAACTGATAGCCCATTTCGCCATTGATTTGCGTCGCGTAGGGGTAGAGTGCGGGCAAGGCGTAGGTGTGCAGGTTGCCGGTCGGCGGAATGAAGTTGATCAAGGCGTCGAACTGCTGCGCGTTCCGGTCGGAGCGAAAGCTGAAGTTGTCGATGCGCTTCACCGTGGCAAGCACTCCCAAACCCTTTTTGCTGTAGGTGGCGGTGGCAACAAACGCTTCTCCGGGTTTGTAGATGTAGCCGTTGTCGAAGTTGGGGTCATTGATTTTGTAGGCGTACTCGGCCTTAAAGTCCAAACCCTTGTAGTGAGCGCCGACCCGGTAGGCCCAAGCGCCCACGTTGGAGGGCAGGTTGAGCAAGGGGTCAAATCCGCGCTGGAATTTCGAAACAAAGCTTGCGCCGAGATTTAGGCTGAGCCCCGCCTTGTTCAGGAACGGCAGCGCTTCGCGCAGGGCCCATTCGGCGTCGGTTCCGCGCAGAATGCCTTCGCTCTTGGTGAAGTAGACGCGCTGGCGACCGAGTACGCCCTTGAGGGTGAGTCCCTTGGGAAGTCGCGCGACGATCCGACTTCCGTCCATGGCGTTGTCGAGGCCCAGTCCGCGCTCTTCATAAGCCCTGAAAATGAGGCCTTGTCCAAATTGTTCATAAAAGTTGCCGAAGGTCAGGTCAAACTTGCCTTGGCGAATCTGCGCGTAGCGGTAGGTGATGCCCTCGCCCCGGTAGCCCGTGGGAAATCCAAGGATGGCGTGCTGGTAGTTCTCG
The DNA here is from genome assembly GCA_005786915.1 of Bacteroidota bacterium. Taxonomy (GTDB): domain Bacteria; phylum Bacteroidota; class Bacteroidia; order Flavobacteriales; family Schleiferiaceae; genus TMED14. Next base: position 11,700 of record SYCM01000130.1, read on the forward strand.
TACCGCATGCCCATGCGGAGGTTGCCCCGCTCGTAGGTGAACAGCGCCCAGCCCTGGCCCAAGGCCTTCTCGTCGGGGTAGTAGTCGCCCGCGGGATCCAAGACGGTGTCGCGAACGTAGGCCTGGGCGTCGAGCTGGACAACCGCCCGAAGGGTTCCGCCCAGGGCGTCTGTTTGCGCTTCTTGCGCGCGCAGCGTCCCGGTGAGCAGCACAAGGGCCAATCCAAGGGCAGGGGAGCGCCGCATTACTTCAGCTTGCGAACTTCAGAAAAAAGCACTTCTTCTTCGCCCGGAACGTACTTGTTGGCTTGCCAAACGACTTCGCCGGCGCCATTCAGGAGGAAGGTGTGCGGCACGTTGTTCACGCCCATAGCCCGGCGCAAGTCGCTGTTGGGGTCGAGCACGACCTGGTAGTCCCAGCCTTGACCCGCCACAAATGGAGCGACCTTGGGGCTCGTGCGCGAATCGTCGATGCTGACCGCAATCAGGGTAACCCCGGTTTCGTCGTGCAGTTCTTCGTAGTGCTCGGCCATCGCGTTGAGTTCGTTGATGCAGGGCTTGCACCACGTCGCCCAAAAGCTGACAATCGTGGGCTTGCCCTCTTGGCGCAGGCTGGAAATCGGAACTTTTGCTCCTTCAAGGGTTTGCAAGTCCATTTTGGGCAGCCCTTGGGCGCCCAACGATAGGCAAAGAGCGGCGAACGCTGCGGTGTAAAGGATTTTCATGCCCTCAAGGTACGTTAGGGGGTCCTGCTCGTCCAAGTCCTTGGGGGTTGGCCCCCAAAAGAAGCGCCCGGGCCGCAAGGCCCGGGCGCGTTCCCACCGAACTCCGTTCGGAATTAGTGCTGTACCGTGAAGCGCAGCGTTTCGATGCGGTCGCTGAGGGCGATCTTCACCGTGTACACTCCATTGGCCAGGTCGGCTACATTGAAGTTCAGCTCCTGGGCACCGGCCTCGAGCGTAACGCTTTGGGCGATGACGCGCTGTCCGTTCAGGTTGTAGACCTCAACCGCAGCTTCTTCACCTGCTTCAGCGGCCTGAAGGGCTACCTTGACGGCGTCGCGGGCGGGGTTCGGGTACACTCGGGCTTGGGTCATCAGCTCCTCTTCTTCACCGAGGGCGCTGGTGCTAACCCAGATGTTGTCGAGCCAAAGGTTGTTTCCGTACGCTGAGTTGCACTCAAACTTCACAATGATGTCTTGGCCGGCGAACTGGCCAAGGCTGATCGTGTTGGGGTACCACTGCGTGGGCTGCGGGAAGAAGCGGCTGGTCGAGTTGGCGGCCGTGGCGAGCGCCGAGCCTGACTTGTCAAACACGTTGGTCCAGGTGCTTCCGCAGTTCGACGAAACGAAGACCTTCAGTCCGTCGGCCTCGCCGGCATAAGAAGCGTAGGCGTGGTTGAAGTACAGCTTGTGGTTGGCAGTCACGCCACCAACTTTCGGAGTAATGATGCTGGCTTGCGCGCCTGACTGCATCGTGAAAAAGTCCACCATCAGCGACTTTGCTGATTGGCCGTAGCCGCCCAGTTCCCAAGTCAGTCCGTTTACGTTGGCCTTAGACACGACGGTAACCAAGGGCTTGCTCGGGGTGTTGTAAAGCAGCACATGGCCAGCGGGGATCTCGTTGAAGTTGGCGTTCTCCATGCCTTCGGCGAAGGGAGCCGGCGTCGGAGTGTTGCTGATTACGGCGGCAATCAAGGGAGCCGACATGTTGTTCATGCCGTTCACGTCACCCGTTCCGTTGGGCGCGCTCACCGAACCCACGAGGGAGTTGGTGCCGGCGGGAAGCGTCACCTGGGGGAAGTTCACCACGGCGGTCGCTCCAGCAGTGAGGTTTCCGGTCCAATTTTGCGAAACCGGCGTGCCGCCGTTCACCGTGTAACTCACGGTGGCTGACGTAATGGCTACGCTGCCCTCGTTTTTAATGGTCACCGAAGGCGTGGTCGTTCCGTTGCACAGGCCGGCAGTGGACGCGGTAAAGGCGTTCAAACCGACGTCGGGCAAGCCTGAAATCGTTTGGGGCGTAGTGCGCGCGGCGTTCAGCACCGACTTGTTGCTGTTGTCTTGAATAAAGGCCACGACGGCTACTTTATTCAGGTTAGCCAAGTACGCAGGGGCCTTGATTTTAAAGGTGAACATTTGGGTCTGCCCCGCCGTCCAGCTGTCGGCCATCGTCGTGCCGCTGGCGTCAGGAACCATTTTGCGCATGACTTGGTAGAAGTCTTTTTCGCCGTTGGAACCCGGAGCCGAAGGGTAGTTGATCTCCTCTTCGATCACGGCTACGTGCAGCTTCAGTGAACCGGAAGAACCCGAAGAAACCGAGGTGGTCCCTGCATTGGCTACAAATACGCCGATTTGAATCGAGTCGTAGTTGGCGGTCCACTGGTGGCTGGCCGTCAGGTTCAACGGAGCCACAGTGTTGTAGCGGTGGTTGATCGTCGTGGCGGTTACGATAGTTCCGGGAGAGCCGGGACCGCTTCCGTCCCTTACCGAGTTGGGCACGCCCGTTACGTTGTAGTACTGAACGCGAGCGGCAGCTTCAGTCGGGTTGGCGGCATTCATCGGGTCGACGCCAGGCCAGCTGGTTTGGTACTTAAGGGCGACTACTTTAGTCGAGTTTGCGTCCAGAATGGTTTTGAGCGCAGGGTTTTGAGAGGCGCACGGTCCGCAAGAGGCTTGAGTGAAGTGTTCAACCAGAACCAAGCGGTTTTGGCCAAAGGCGCTCAAGCTAAGCAAACCCGCAAGGGCGGTTAGGGTAAGGTGCTTCATGAATTAGCGTTGAATAAAAGGGTTTAAGAGGGCGAAAACTACGCAAAAATTGAATGCGCTCCGACGTTTGGGTGCGGACTTCGTCACGAATTACCTTTACCCAATGCAAAAAACCCTGTTTTTCTTCGCAGCGGCCCTCGGGAGCCTTGCCCTCGGTGCCCAAAGTTTGGTGGTGACCTCAATGGACAGCGTCGCGTATGCGAACAGCCACAACATGACGCAGGCCACGGCCCACATCGCCGTCAAAAACACGTCGGCTGCAACTAAGGACTACCGGGTGATCCGCCGCAAGGTTGGAACAACCGGAATCGTGGATTCCAATTACTTCTGCTGGGATTTGTGCTACCCGACCTGGGCCAACCAGAGCCAAGGCACGGTAACGATCGCTCCGAATGGGGTGGCCAACGACTTCTCTGGCTACGCCTACGTCCGCGACACCTCGGCCAACGGCCAAGACACCATTTGGTACACCTTTGTCAACGTCGCTGACCCGAACGACAGCCTTCAGGCCCGAGTGGTGTTTGCCATGAACCGATACGTGGCGACGCCCGAATCGATGCTCCCGGTGCTGCGGTTGGCGCCCCAGCCCGCTCAGGCCGGCCAATGGGTGAGCGGAATTCCCGCTGACGTCCAGAAGGTGGAGTGGCTGGACGCCCTCGGCCGCGTGGTCCGGCGCGAAGAATCGTTGGTGAACGGCGCCGTCCGCGCCCCTGAGGCTCCGGGGTTGTGGCTCCTGCGCAGCTACCATGCCGGCGGCGTACGAACGACCAAGGTCACGGTCCGCTAAGCGCGGCATACGAATCGCTCGACGACGGCGTTAACCTAGGTATGCTCTACCACCTCAGAGGAAGCTTGACGCGCAAGACCCCCACATTTGTAGTGGTGGACTGCGGTGGGCTTGGCTACCTCGTACACATTTCACTGACCACCTTTGGGCAGCTGCCCGAGTCGGGTTCGGTAGAACTTCTGCTGCACCCGGTGTACCGCGAGGACGCCCAGCTGCTCTTTGGCTTCGCCACCGAGCTCGAACGCGAGGTGTTTGTAATGCTCAATTCGGTTTCGGGAGTGGGGGCGAGCACGGCCCGCGTGATTTTGTCCACCTTGCGCCCCGAAGAGACCCTGTCGGTACTCGCCAACGGCGACTCGGGCAGCCTGCAGCGCATCAAAGGAATCGGAGCTAAGACCGCCCAGCGTATTGTGGTTGACCTGCGCGACAAGGCGGTGAAGCTCGGCGCGACCACCTCTGCCCTTCCTGTGGGTGCCTCAGCCCGCCACGAGGCCCTTGAGGCTCTGCTCGTGCTGGGTTTTGCCCGACCTGCGGTAGAAAAAATCGTATCGGCCCTGGCAGCTGAAGATGCCGAAGCTGGCGTCGAAGAGCTGATTAAACGGGCCTTAGCACGCCTTTAAGTCGCATGAGGGGGCTCCTGACGCTGCTGGGATTTCTGGCGCTCCTTCGGCTTGGGGCCCAAGACAGCACGGGCACCCGCTGGCCGATGCCCGGACTTCCCACACCTCCGAACTGGAAAACGGAAGTGACGTACGACCCGGTCACGGGTTTTTACATTTTTCAGCGCACGGTTTCGGGAATGCCGGTGGGCGCTCCGCGCTACCTTACCGCGGCAGACTACCAAGCCCTGCGCTTTCGCGAGCTCGAGTCGGAGTTTTGGCAAAAACGCTGGGCCCAGAACTCGGGCGGATCGGACCGCGACGGCTCGAGCCTGGTCCCCGACATGAGCATCACGAGCCCGGTCCTCCGCGACATTTTTGGGTCGGACAAGCTCGAAATCCGCCCCACAGGCAGCGCGGAGCTACGGGTCGGCCTTCGCTACCAGCATATTAAAAATCCGATTGTGCCCGAGCGCAACCGCCGGACGTTCGCCCTGGATTTTGACCAAAAAATGCAGGTGAGCGCCGCGGGCAAGTTGGGCGACCGCCTCAACCTGAACTTCAATTTCGACACCGAGGCCACGTTCGCCTTCGAGAACAAAATCAAGCTCGACTTCAAAGGCCAAGAAGACGATATCTTAAAGAGTTTCGAGATGGGCGACGTGAGTTTGCCTACCAACGGAAGCCTAATTACCGGGGTGCAGAGCCTTTTTGGACTCAAAACCCAAATGCAGTTCGGAAAGACCACGGTGACCACGGTGCTCGCCGAACAGCGCTCCCAGAGCCAAAACATGAACATTCAGGGCGGCGCCTCGACCCAGGAATTCCGCCTTCAGGCCGACGC
>SYCM01000131.1 GCA_005786915.1 Bacteroidota bacterium
ATGCCCGTACGCAGGGCAATAAAGCCCGCGTCGCGGCCCATCACTTCGACAAAAAAGAGGCGGTTGTGCGAGACGGCCGTGTCGCGAATCTTGTCGACGGCCTCGACCGCGGTGTCGACTGCGGTTTGGTAGCCGATGGTGTAGTCGGTCCCGAAGAGGTCGTTGTCGATGGTGCCGGGGCAGCCCATGACGCGAATCCCGTGCTCTTCGCTGAGCAATTTGGCGCCGGTGAACGAACCGTCTCCGCCCACCACCACAAGGGCTTCGATGCCCAGGACACGCAGGTTGGCGGCCGCCTTGGCACGGCCCTCGGGGGTGCGGAACTCGTCGCTCCGCGCCGTTTGCAGAAAGGTTCCGCCGCGGTGTATGATGTTGCGCACGTCAAAGCGCGTCAGGGGCAGGTGCTCGTTGGCCAGCACGCCGTCGTAGCCGCGGTAGAAGCCGGTGCACTGCAACCCCAAGCGGTCGGCGGTGCGCACTACAGCCCGCACGCAGGCATTCATGCCGGGGGCGTCGCCCCCTGAGGTCAGTACGCCAATGTGCTTCATGGCTGGTCGATTTTAGTGACGTTCAGGTCGAGTTCGGCAGGACCAGCCGTGACCGGAACGCTCAAGTAGTAGAAGCTGCCCCGCAGGGTGTCGCCCGCCGGAAGGTAGTCCACCGCCTTGTTGCTGTCGGTGACCGCCCCTGCAGTCAGGATGGCGCGCACCGCCAGGCTCGTGCCCGCCGTGTCGCTGGGGCTCCCCCAGACCTCGTAGTTCACGGCGTAGCAGCGCAGGGCGTCAATCTCGAGGGTATCCACGGTCGCCGTGAAGGCAATCGTGCCCGCTTTAGGTTCACTTTGGCAGGCCGCGAGGCCCAGAATTCCTAGGGCAAACAAGCTTTTCTTCATGTGCGCTAAAGTACATCCCCTACCTTTGCCGCCATGGTCCACGACCTCCTTTTTTTCGCCGGCGGGCTCGTCGCCGGGGTGGTCAATACCTTGGCGGGCAATGGTTCTGCCATAACCCTCTCTCTGCTGCTCGGATCGGGACTGAACGGATCGGTTGCCAACGCGACCAACCGCGTCGGGGTGCTCACCCAGACCGTCACGGCGGTGTTGAGCGTGCGTCCGTCGCGCCGCAAGCGCTTTCTGATGCGCGCCAGTCGCCGTCTGGCCCTGCCCACTTTTGCAGGCAGCTTGCTCGGAGGCGTCGTGGGCAGCCTCGCCTCGCCCACCTTTATGGAGGCCAGCATTGCGGTGGTGATGACCTCCATGCTCTTTACGTTGTTCACCAAACCCTCGCGCTGGCTGGCGGTGGGCGAACGCCGCGAAGGCGGCCTGATGAGCTGGCTGACCTTTTTCGCCATCGGACTATATGGCGGATTTGTTCAAATGGGCATTGGGATCATGATGCTCGCCGCCCTCGTGCTGGTGCAGCGCTGGACCTTGCGCGACGCCAACGTCATCAAACTCTTACTCGCACTGGTCCTTTCCTTACCTGCCACCCTGGTCTACCTCCTTATGGGAGACATCGTTTGGAGCGCCGCGCTCTGGCTGGCGGTGGGTTCCGGCATGGGTGCCTGGCTCGGAGCGCGCTACGTGGTGCGGATTCCGGCCGCCCAACCCGCGGTGCGCTGGGTGGTCATGGCCGCCGTGGTCTTTGGTGCGGCAAGGGCCCTCTACAATTTATCGGGCTACTAGCAACTAGTAACTAGCAACCAACAAGGGGTTACTTTTGCCGCCATGTGGTTCGACTCCCCCTACTACCCGATGCTCTATGCGCACCGTTCTGAAGACGAGGCGCGGCAGGCCGTGCAAAACGTGGTGGGACTGCTTAACCTCAAGCCCGGAGCTCGAATTCTTGACGTCGGCTGCGGGCGCGGACGCCACCTTTGGCCGTTGGCCGAATTGGGCTACCGCGTGGCAGGAATCGACCTCGCCGCCCACCGGGTCGCCGAAGCGCGGGCCGGTTCCGCCCAAAAAGGCATCGATGCCGAACTTTTTGTGGGCAGCATGCTCGAACCCCTGCCCCAGCCGCCCTACGACGCCGTGGTGAACTGGTTTACCAGCTTTGGCTTTTTTGACGACCTCGACACCCACCAACGCGCCGTAGCCCAAATGGCCCAGGCCCTGGCCCCAGGGGGCGTGCTGGTCGTGGACTTCATGAACGCCGCTGAGGTGCGGAGCAATTTGGTTCCCGAAGACCACCTCCAGATGGGTCCGGTGGAATTCAGGGTGCAGCGCTGGATCGACGAACCCTTTGTCCACAAGTCCATCAGCATTCGCGACGGCTCGGATGAATCAGCCTTCCACGAGCGCGTCATGCTGCTCGACCGCACTGATTTTGAGGAACTTTTTGCGTCGGCCGGCGTGCACGCCACCCGCTTTTTGGGCGACTACGACGGCAGCCCGTGGACGCCCCAAAGCCCGCGGTGCATTGCCATTGGCCGTACTTTTGAACCGTGAACGACCTCTTGCTGCTTATAGGACTTGCGCTGCCCCTGGTGCTGGGCGCCTGGCTGGGCCGCAAAATCGTTCCGAAGACGTGGCTGGCGACCACCAACGCCTTTTCGGGAGCCTTTCTCTTTGCCGTCACCGTGTTTTTGTGGATGCCCGAGCTCGCCGAGGTCAGCGCCCACGAACTGGTGCCCAGCAGCACCTGGGGGCTGTGGATCGTCATGGGCTACTTTCTGCAGTTTGCCCTCGACGGCCTGTCTAAGGGCCTGGAGCACGGCCACACGCACGGCCACGGCAACCCCTGGCCCGCCTTCATAGGACTTTGGATTCACTCGTTTGCCGAGGCGGTTCCGCTCTTTGGCCTGAGCGAGGGCGCCCAAACTGCCTTTGTCGTGTCGCTCGGCGTGCACAACCTGCCCATCGCCGCCTTGGTGGCCCACTGGCTGCAGCACCAGGGCACCGACTCCCGGCGCGGAACCTTAGCCATGGCCTCCCTGGGCCTTGCCGCCCCGCTGGGCGCTGCGGCCGGCCTGATGATTCCCGAGCACCCGCACGTCGACGTCGTCGTCGGCAGCCTTGTGGTCGGAATCTTCTTGCACGTGTCGAGCACCATTCTCTTTGAGACCCAGAAGGACCACCGGATTCCGCTGCGCACCTGGGCCGTCGTGCTTGTCGGAATCGCTGCCGGATTCCTTCTCAGCGGATACGCGGGACACGGGCATTGAGGTTGCTAGCTGCTCGTTGCTGGTTGCTAGTTACTGTTTGACCGAACAACGAGCGCGCCCCGAGGGTTACCTTTGGGTCATTATTAAAATCTGCACCCATGTCGCTCCTCGTTGGTAAAAAAGCCCCAGAATTCAGCCTAACTGCCGTAGTCAACGGCGGTGAAATCGTCAAAGACTACAGCCTCGCCCAGTTCGAGGGCCAGAAGTACGTTCTGCTGTTTTTCTACCCCAAAGACTTTAGCGCGGTGTGCCCCATTGAAATGCACGAGTTTCAGGCCAACCTGGCCGAGTTCGAGAAGCGCAACGTTCAGGTCATCGCCTGCTCGACCGACAGCGACGCTTCGCACAAGGCGTGGCTCAACCTCGACAAGGCTCAGGGCGGAATCAACGGCATCACCTACCCCATTTTGGCCGACCTCAACAAGACGGTGAGCCACAACTACCACGTGCTCAACGGCGAGTGGGCCTACGACGAAGACGGCCAGCTGCACGCCGAGGGCGACCGCATCGCCCTGCGCGGAACCTTCTTAATCGACCGCCAAGGCATCGTGCGCTACCAGTCGGTGAACTTCTTTACCGTGATGCGCCACGTTGACGACATCCTGCGCGAAATCGACGCGTGGCAGTACTTTGAAGAGCGCGGCGAAGTGTGCCCGCTCAACTACGTGCGCGGCTAAGCAGTTTCTTGCTTCTTGTTTCTGGTTGCTGTGCCCAGCTGCGTATGCCAGAAACCAGAAACCAGTTACTCGTTGCTAGTGACTAGTTACCCACCGGTAGGCTTCAGGAAAGTGCTGGCGCCAGGCGGACTCGTCGTGGTTGGCTTTGGCATCGAGCTTCCACTGGTAGTCGGTGCCGAGCTTTAGGCCGTTGGCCTTGAGTTGCTCAAGCATCCGGTCGATTCCGGGTTGAAGAGCCGCGTCCAAGCCTACTCCACCGTTGTAGAAGTAAGCTCGCTTGCCCTGGGGCCAGAAGTAGTTTTTGGCCTTCCACGGGGTGAGCCCGTCGACCACGAGGCCTCCGCCCGTTTCTATGTAGATGGCGGGAGAGAACGATACGATTCCGCTCCAAAGATCCGGGTAGCTGTGCATGAGGCGAAAGCCTAAAATTCCGCCCATCGACGAACCC
>SYCM01000011.1 GCA_005786915.1 Bacteroidota bacterium
AGAGCGCCGGATTGTGGTTCCGGAGGTCGCGGGTTCGAACCCCGTCATTCACCCTAAAGCGCTCCGTGGCGCGCCCAAAGCCGAATGCCCTGAGGTGTTCGGCTTTTTTTTTGGGTCCCCAGGCCCGGCTGAGTTCGCGCAAGGATCGCCGGAACTTGAGCTCAACTTTTCAGTTTTTGCTGCCGAAAAATGGCAAAAACGATGTTACTTGGGGTTATGAATGAATCGGAATCCGCAGTGTTCAGGCTCCTGTCCTTAGACGGCGGGGGCATCAAGGCGCTGTACTCCGCACGGGTACTCTCCGAGTTGGAATCGGTACTCGGCAGGCCGTGGCCCGCGCACGTGGGGTGGATCAGCGGCACCTCTTCGGGCGGAATTTTGGCGCTGGGCTTGGCCGCCGGACACACCGCTAAGGGACTCGGAGACTTTTTGGAGCGGGAGGGTCCGCACATTTTCCCCAACCACCCCGACGGATGGCGCGCCCACGTTCAGCGCACGAGCCAGCTGTTTCGCCAGCTTCGCTTGAAGGGCAAGTACTCGCCCCGCCGTCTGGAGCGCGGGCTTCAGCAGCTTTTTGGCGACATGACCCTGGCCGACCTCAAGACTGACGTGAGCGTGGCATCGGTCAATTTGACCACCGGCGCGCGCTGCGTCTTTACCCGGGCCAGCCACCCGCGGGTTCGCGCGGTCGACGTGGCCCTGGCGACTTCGGCCACGCCGGGTTACTTTAATCCGCACGCCATCGAAGGCGAGCTTTATGCCGACGGCGGATTGTGGGTGAATTCGCCCGCGCTGAGCGGATTGGTCGAAGCACAGCCCAAGTACCGCGGGGTAGGGCGCCTCGAAGTGCTGTCGATCGGAACGGTTGAGCAGCCCGAAGGGTACCGAAGCGCCGGACCGCCCACGTCCTTGCCGCAGTGGATTCAGCGCATGCTGCACGCCTCTACCTACGGTCAGGCGGCGCTGACGCACGATGCCGTTTCGGCTTTTTTGCCGCAACTGGCTCCTGAGACGTCTTATCTGCGCATTCCGCCCCCGGTGATTCCGTGGGAGGCCACCGGGCCCGTGCGCATGGACACCACGCACCCTGCGGCCCTTGAGCTGCTGTCGCGCTGCGGGCGCGAAGAGGGCCAGCGCCAACTCCGAGATTCCGCGGTCCAGCGGTTCATGTGGAATGGGACTCATGTTTGAGCTTCTTTGGTGGAACCTGCAGGCGGTGCTGCTGCCGACCGCGGCGGCGGGAATCCTGCACATGGCGGTGGTCCGATTTAAGGTCGCGGAGGTCCTTGCGCTTCCCTTGTGGGAGGCGGGATTGGGCCCCCACAAAACCTGGAGAGGGGTCATCGTCATGGTCGCCTTGAGCTCGATGGCGGCCACGGTCAGTGCGGCCTGGGGTTCCGCGACCCTTCCGGTGGAGCCTGCCCTGTGGGGAGGCGGGCTCGGTCTGGTCTACGTCGCGGCGGAACTCCCCAATTCCTGGGTGAAACGACGCCTTGGCATCGCCGCAGGCGCCCAGAGCGCGCGGTTTCCACAGCTCAGCGCGCTCGCCGACAAGCTCGATTCGGCGGCGCTCGGTTCTCTGGTCCTCGCTCTGTGGATTCCGCAAAACCCCCATGCCTTTGGGCTTAGCCCGCAACTCAGCGGACCGGCCATCTTTGCCGCCAGCTTGCTCGTGAACAGCGGAATCCATGCCCTTCTTTCGGGGGTGCTGGTCGCCGTCGGAATGAAACACCGTTTTTAAATGCTTAAGCACCTTCCCAACGTACTCAGCGGCTACCGCCTGGTCGCTTTTCCCTACCTGATCTACTTGGTTTACTCCCGCCAGGAGGCCTTGTTCAGCTTGCTGATTGTGGTCAACCTGCTCACCGACATCCTCGACGGGTGGATTGCCCGCCGGTTCAACCTGCAAACCGAACTGGGAGCCCAACTTGATTCGCTCGCCGACTACGGAACCTACATCGCTGCATTCTTCGGCCTGCATGCCTTTAAGCAGGACGAATTGGGCGACTGGATGAACCTCGTTTGGACTTTTGTGGCCTTCATATCGGCCTTCTTGGTCTTGTCCTTCGTCAAGTTCAAGCGCAGTCCAAGCCTGCATCTGTATTCGACCAAAATAGGCGGGTACCTTCAAGGCTTCCTCTTCATTTGGCTCTTCACTTGGGGATTTTGGGCGCCCTACTTTGTTTTTGCGCTCGGATGGGGCATTGCGTCGTTCACCGAGGGAATGGCGGTACTCCTGCTGCTGCCGGAGATGCGGTCCAACCAGCGCGGACTTTATTGGGTGCTCCGCCAACGCGGCTGAGCGGCATTGCATCATTGCGCGGGTTCGGTACCTTTGGCCTAGATGCGCGGACTTTGGCTTGCTTTATGGGTTTTAGGGTGGGCCTCTTGGGGCGCCGTCGACACGGCGCGCTACCAACCGGTCTTTATGCAGCCACACGCCTTGCGTGCCCTGCAAAGCGCGCACGAGCCGGGCATTCCCCGCCTTGGGCCCTTTGGGTTGCCCCAGCCCGCAGCGGCCCGGTTCGGTTGGGAACGCGTCCAGCAGGATTCGGGGCATGCCTACGACGCCGCCCGCACCCTTTGGCTTGATTACTACTGCCTTTTTGGCGACAGCTCCTGTGCGGACTGGGCCCTGATTCGGTCCCCGCGGGCCGTGCGGCGCCGAGAAACCCCTACCTACCGATGGAACGAATTACCCGTCCCGCGCCCCGACACTGCGGTATGGGCGCGGCCGATTGCGTTTCGAAGCCAGGGGGCCGACCTGTTGCCCGCCGAGCGCACCGACCCGGGATTGGCGACGTCAGCCGCCGGGCTTGAGGCCGCCGCGCCGCCCCTTCCCGCAGCCGCTCCCGGGGTGCCCGCGCAGCCCCCAAAGTCCGCGCAGCCCGAACTTCGCATTGTGGTGCGCCAAGGCGATAATTTTGGCGTGATTCAGCGACGCTACCCAGGGGTGACCCTCAAGCAGCTCTACGCCGCCAACAAAGGATCTGACCGCATTTACCCCGGGCAAGTGCTAAAAATACCCCGATGAACCGCCAAAGTCCCTGGTCCACCTTGCTGTTTGTGCTCAGTGTGCTCGCCGTGCTGGCGGGAATTTCGTGCTGGCCCGAAGCCTGGCGGCCTGACGGAGTCAAGTGGCCCAATTCCTCCTGGTGGACGGCGCTTCAGGGCGAAGATGCCGAGCTCGCGGTGCAGCCCGAGCCCGAAGAAGAAGAGGGACTTCAGCGACCGCAAGGCGGAGAAGTGGGCCTTATTGAGTTCCCCGAAGGCGATACCCTGGGATTTGCCAAATTTGCCCGTGCCCTGCGGTCGGCGGACCAGCAGGTGGTGCGCGTGCTGCATTACGGAGACTCCCAAATCGAAGGCGACCGCATCTCAGCCGACCTGCGCGAGGTCCTTCAGCAGCGCTACGGCGGCATGGGCCCCGGGCTGCAGGGAATGGATCCATTCGTGCCCATGGCGAGCGTGGACCACCGGGCGAGCGGCAACTGGCAGCGCTACGCCTGCTTCGGGCGACCAAGCGACCGCGAACCTTCCGGATTTTATGGCGTGCGCGGCATCGCGCACCGCTACCAAGGGAACACGGCGAGTATGGAATTCCGCGCCCGCAACTACGGCTACGACCGGGTGCGGTCCGCACAAAAGCTGACGCTGTTCCTCGGGCCCTACGAGGGCCCCACCGAGGTCAAAGTCTACTTTGAGGACAGCCTTTCGCACATTCGCTACTACAGCGCCGGCGACCCGTCGAAAATGGAGTTTGTGGCCCCCCAGCCCATGAGTCGGGTGCGTGTCGAGTTCAACGGGCAGAGTCCGCTCTGGTACGGAGCCGCCTGGGACGGCACCCGCGGGGTGGCGGTGGACAACGTGTCCATGCGAGGCGCCGACGGACTTGGATTTAAGCGCATTAATCCGCCGCATTTTGTGGCCTCGCTGCGCGAGGCGCGCCCGGGGTTGGTCATTATGCAGTTCGGCGGCAACGCCGTTCCCTACTTCAAGTCGGCGGCTCAGGTGGCCCAGTACGGCAAGGCGTTTGCGCGCCAAATTGCCCTAATTCAGCAGGCCCTTCCCGACGCCGACGTGCTTGTGGTGGGCCCGAGCGACATGGCCCACAAGGTCGACGTGGATTGGGAAACCTATCCCTTTGTTGACGAGGTGCGGACCGCCCTTCGCGACGCGGCGCACGCTCAGGGCGCGGCCTTTTTCGACGTCTTCGCCTTCATGGGCGGGGCCGGAAGCATGAGCGACTGGGCGCAGCGCAATCCGCCGCTAGCGGGCGCCGACCACATTCACTTTACGCCCAACGGGGCCCGCAAGGTGGGCCGTGCCTTGGCCCTCGCCCTCGAACAGGAACTCGACCGCCATGCCTCAGCCAAGTAGGGTTTCCCGCCGCTGGGTGCTGTGGGTGGGGCTTGCGCTGCTGGGCGGCGCGCTGAAGGCCCAACCGGTTCCCAGCCAGAGCCCTGAACTTTGGATGCCTCGAGGGGACTCGAGCCTGAACGCCGTGTGGCAGCGACTCGACACCTTGGTGTACGAGGGCCGTGGCAGCCTCAACGTCGTGCATTTAGGGGGATCGCACGTTCAAGCAGGCATGCTCACCGACGCCGTTCGCCGGCAGCTTCACACGTTTGCCCCGGGCGTGCAGGGTTCGGTGGGGTGGCTTTTTCCCTATCCTTTGGCCGGCACCAATGGGCCGCGCAGCGTGGGGGTCCGCATGAATGGCATTTGGGTGGGCCAGCGCTGTTCGGTTCCGCAGCACCGCGGACCCTGGGGGTTCTCGGGAATCCGCGCCTACACGGCCGACTCAGCTGGCTTTACCATATACCTCAAGGAGCTTCCGCTGCGCGCCAAATCCGTGCTGCTGTTTTACCCGGGTGCCGACTCCCTTGTGCCGCCGTTGATGCGCGGACCTGTGGATACGGTCCTACGCCGCCCCGACGGCATCGAAGTGGTTTTTGAGCGACCGACCGACACGCTTACGGTGGAATGGGCGCCGCGGCCGGGACGGCGCGACACCCTGAGTCTTGAAGGCGTGCTGGTTCGCCCCGCCGACCCCCAGGGGATTCGTTACCATTCCGTCGGGGTGAACGGCGCGGCCACCCACAGCTACCTCAAGGCCGTGCGGTTTGCGGACCAGCTCCGCGAACTTCCGCCCGACCTCGTGGTGTGTGGCCGCGGAATCAACGACGCCCACAAAGCCCGCGGCGACTTCGACACGCTGGCGTTTGAGCGCCGCTACGACAGCTTGGTCGACGCGGTGCGCTCAGTGCAACCCAGTGCCGAGTTCATTTGGCTGACCAACAACGACGCCCTGTACCAGGGGGCAACCAACCCCCACGGAATCGCCGTGCAGCGCATCATGTACCGCCTCGCCGCCAAGCACGACGGGGCCGTATTTGATTTCTACCGCCTGATGGGCGGGTACGGTTCGGTGCGGCGGTGGATGGCCAATCAGTGGGCCCGCCCCGACGGCATCCATCTGAGTCAAGCGGGCTACGAGGCCGAGGCGGAGTGGTTCGCGCAAGCCTTCGTGAAGTCCTACCTTCGCCACCAAGAACGACGGTCATGGTAGACGCATGGATCCAACTGCTTCGCGCAGAGGCAAGCAAGCCCTGGACCTTCCTTGAGTTGGGGTTCTGGGTCTTTTTTGCGGTCGTGCTGGTGGGTTTTGCCGCACTCGAACGCAAAATCGCCCTGCGCAACGCCTACCTCATGCTGGCTTCGTGGTTCTTTTACTACCACACCAGCCAGTGGTACGTCGTGCTGCTCATCTTCACTACGGCCGTCGACTACGGCGTAGGCCACGCGTTGCACCGATCGTCGCGGAGCGCTTTGCGCAAACTGCTGCTGGGGGTCAGTGTGTTCAGCAACCTCGGCGTCCTGTTCTTTTTCAAGTACGCCTACTTTGCCGCCGACGTCTGGAACGACCTGACCGGTTGGGCCTGGAATCCGCAGCCCTTCTGGGCCGGATGGTCCAACGCCCACCTCGGAACCGACTTTGTCGAAGACGTCATTCTGCTTCCGGTTGGCATTTCGTTTTACACCTTTCAGTGCCTCAGCTACACGGTGGACATCTACCGCAGGCAGCTTGAGCCGGTGCGCCGTTTCAGCGACTTTGCCTTTTACGTCAGCTTTTTTCCGCAGCTCGTCGCGGGCCCTATTGTGCGCGCGAGCGACTTCGTTCCGCAGCTTTACCAGCCCTACACCGTTACCCGCGCTCAGTTTGGATTGGGATTGTTTTGGGTCGTCAACGGCTTCCTGAAAAAAGTCATTTTGGCGGACTTCTTGGCCGTGCACTTGGTCGACCGCGTCTTCAGCCAGCCTTCGCTCTACACCGGTTGGGAAAACACGCTGGCCCTTTTTGCCTACACCATGCAGGTCTACGCCGACTTCAGCGGCTACACCGACATCGCCATCGGAATCGCCCTGTGGATGGGCTTCACGCTGGTGAAGAACTTTGATTCGCCCTACAAGGCGCGCAGCGTCGCCGAGTTCTGGAAGCGCTGGCACATGTCGCTCTCGAGCTGGCTGAAGGACTACCTCTACATCCCCCTCGGAGGGAATCGAAGCGGCTCCACGGCCAGCTACGTCCTCATTTTTGCCGGACTCTTTGGCTTGGCTTGGTGGGCGCCGACGTCGTGGGTTTCCTATGCCCTGGCCGTGCTCGTGCTCAGCTTTTTGCTCCTTTACCAGTTCATTCCTGCCTTTCGCCGCGGATTCAATACCAACATCAACCTGCTGCTCACCATGCTCTTGGGCGGACTTTGGCACGGAGCCTCGTGGAACTTTGTCGTGTGGGGCGGACTCAACGGTCTGGGTTTGGTGTCCTACAAGCTCTGGTCGCGGCTGCGTCCCTACCGGGCAGACGGCTGGCTGGTTCGCGGTTTGGGTGTTGCACTGACCCTGGTGTTCATCACGTTTACCCGCATTTGGTTCCGCGCCCCGGACTGGGACACGGCCATGGCGATGCTTGACCAACTGACGTCTGCTTGGGACTTAGCGCCGAGTATGGCGATGCTGCAGGCCTGGTGGCGTCCGGCTGCGGTGCTGGCATTGGGATTTGGCATTCACTGGATCCCCGAGCGCTACAAAGATCAGTACCGCGCGCGCTTTGCCCAGATGCACCCCGCCCTTTGGGGCCTCGCCGGGGTGGTAGCGGTACTGCTGGCCTACCAGTTTATGGCGGCCGAAAGCCAGCCCTTTATTTACTTTCAGTTTTAACTGATCCCGGATCGTTTGGGGTGGTGCTGCGCAGCCGGGCGCGCCGCCACGACTGCACGAAGCCCTGATACTGCTGGGCCATGTCGCGCGTTTTGCGGGCGTAGTGCCCCCCGGGGCCCTTGGCAACTTGGTCGACGTTTCCGAACCAACGCGTGGGGTCGTACCCCTTGCTTTTGGCGCGCTTCATGGCGCGCTCGACCGGAGCGGGTCCTGTGTTGTAGGAGGCCATGACGAACGGGAGCCGCTGGTCGTCGGGAACGCCGCGGTTTTTCCAAAACAGGTCCAAGTAGCGCAGGTAGCGAATGCCCACCTTGATGTTGGCCCTGGGGTTGTACAGGTCCACCGGTCCGCGGTTCATACGGTTGGCGGTCGAAGGCAGGAGCTGCATGAGTCCCACCGCGCCGGCTGGTGAAACGATGCTCGGGTTAAACCGGCTCTCCGCAAAAATGAGCGCATTGAGCGTGAAGCGGTTCCAGCCACTGTGGCCGACCAACAGAGCGTCGTAGGCCGAAATCAGGCTGTCGCGGTCGCTAGGTCGCGGAACGGGTTTTTGCGCCAACGCCCCGCGCTGGTTGCGGCTGGAGCGTCCGCGCACCAGGTCGTTGAGTTCGGCGAGCAAGACCGTGTCGCCGGGGCGCACTGCCCAGTGAAAGCTGCCCTTGGCCAGTCGGGTTCCGCGTTTGCCCCAAGTGCGGGCCAAGTAGTCGGGCATGATCCACTCGCCCGTGTCGAGCCCCGCAAAGCGAAACATCGTCGGGCCGGTGGGCACCACATTCAAGCTGTCGGCCTCCAGCAGCCACAGGGGTTTGGGGAATTCTCCCGGAATGTGGATGCGCGGCTTGGGCGCAACGCGGGGCTTGCGGGCGGACTTCTTGGCCTTTTTGGCTTTTTTGGCGGTCGATTGGGCTGCGGTCTTTGGGGTTCCTACCCGAACCCACTGAAACGAACGCACGGGTTGGGTCGCGGCCAATTCCAGCATGCCTTCTTCGGGGATGGGCCCGACCGCCACGTCGGCGGTACCGAGTCGCACCGCATCAAGGGCCTCATGGACCGAAGCCGCGTACTGCCATTCGATAGGGTGGCCTGTTCGGCGGCCCCACCACTCCAGCAGCTGCACGTCGTAGCCCAGCACGCGTCCGCCGTCGAGCTGCATGACGCCCAGGTCGGGAACGACGACGACCCGAACGAGTCCGGCGGACCACGCTTCGTTCCAGGTAGCCGTGCGGTCGAGGTCCATCGACGGGTTGGGCGAACCGACCATGAACGATACGGCCGCGAGAGTGAGCCACCAACGCCAGTGCTTGACCATGCCCCGAAGATCGGGCGCCTGGGCCGTACTTTTGCCATCGAATGATGCTGGGCCTCAAACTTCCGACCGATCCGCGCTGGGCGAGGGCTGCCGAAATGCACCTGAGCGAGATCCTGACGGACCACGCATACTGCGAGCAAAAGGCTGCGTCCACGGCTATTTCGCTGGTGGTAACCTACCCGGAGCTCAGCGACCTCGTTACCGAAATGGCGGCACTTGCCCGCGAAGAAATGAGCCATTTTGAGATGGTGCACAAGCGCATCCTCGAGCGGGGCTTGACGCTCGGCAGAGAGCGCAAAGACGAGTATGTGGCAGCGGTAACGAAGTTTTTTGCCCCTCACGGAGATCGCATGAAGCGCTTAGTCCACCGCCTGCTCCTCGCCGCGTTGATCGAGGCCCGCAGCTGCGAGCGCTTTCGCGTGCTGAGCGAATCAGTTCAAGATGAAGAGCTCGCCCAGTTTTATGCCCGCCTCATGGCCTCTGAGGCCAACCACTATACGATGTTCTTGAAGTTTGCCCGCAAGTACGGGCAGCGCGACGAAGTCGACCGGCTCTGGAAGGATCTGCTCGCCTACGAAGCCCAGGTCGTCGCTTCGTTCACCAATCCGGAACGCGTTCACGGCTAATACCATCCCTTGATTCATTATGGAAGATTTGAAAAAAACCCCGTTGTTTGACCAGCATGTTGCGCTGGGTGCTAAAATGGTGCCTTTTGCGGGCTACGAAATGCCCGTGCAGTACGCCGGCGTCAGCCACGAGCACCACGTGGTGCGCAGCAAAGTGGGCATGTTTGACGTCTCGCACATGGGCGAATTTTGGGTTGAAGGTTCTGAAGCTACTACCTTCCTGAATTCCGTCACGAGCAACGACGTAGCTAAGCTCACAGCTGGAAAAGTGCAGTACAGCTGCTTGCCGAACGCCACGGGCGGAATCGTCGACGACCTATTGGTCTACTGCTTCAGCGAAACCAAGTATATGCTCGTGGTCAATGCGAGCAACATGGCCAAAGACTGGGCGTGGCTTCAGCAGTTTGCTACGTCTTTTGAGGTACGCATGTCGGATGCCTCGCAGGACACCGCCCTATTGGCGGTCCAAGGTCCACTCGCGGCCCAAGCGCTGCAGTCGTTGACCGACCTTGACCTCACCAGCATGACCTACTACACGTTTGGCGTAGGAGGCTTCGCTGGAGCCTCCGACATCATCGTGAGCGCGACAGGCTACACGGGAGCGGGCGGATTTGAAATTTACTTGCCCAACGCCCATGCGGCGGCGGCGTGGACGGCCATCATGAGGGCCGGCGCCAAGTACGGCCTTGAGCCAATCGGATTGGGCGCGAGGGACACGCTGCGCCTCGAGATGGGTTTTTGCCTATACGGCAATGACATTGACGACACTACGTCTCCGATTGAAGCCGGCTTGGGTTGGATAACCAAGTTCACCAAAGAGTTCACGAATTCCGCAGCCCTAAAGACCCAAAAAGAACAGGGTGTTGCGCGCAAACTGGTTGGGATCAAGCTTCTCGACCGCGGCGTACCCCGCCACGGCTACCCGATCGTCGACGCCCAGGGGGCCGAGGTTGGCGTCGTGACCAGCGGAACGATGTCGCCTTCGATCAATGAGGCGATTGGACTTGCCTACGTTCCGACGTCGATGGCGGCCCCGGGCAACAGCGTTTGGGTCGAAGTTCGGGGTAAGGCGCTGAAGGCCGAGGTCGTGTCGCTTCCTTTTTACCAAGCCTAACCTGACATGACTGTGATGAAATTGGACAACGTCGACCGCGAGATCCTGCGTCACCTGCTCGAGGACGCCCGCAAGACCTATACCGACATCGCCAAAGAGCTTGGAGTGAGCCCCGGCACCATTCACGTTCGCGTGAAAAAACTCGAAAAGGCCGGCATCATCAAGGGCGCAAGCTTGCAAGTGGATTACGAACAACTCGGTTACGGATTCATCGCCTTTGTGGGCGTCTACTTGAGCAAGACGTCGGCTACCCACGAAGTGATTTCTGAACTGAAAGCGATTCCTGAGGTGACCGTGGCCCACATCGCCACAGGACGCTTTGGAATTTTTGCCAAAATCCGCTGCCAGGACACCAAGCACGCCAAGGAAATCATTTTCAAAATCAGCGACATTCCGGGCGTTTCGAACACCGAAACGATGATTGCTCTCGAGGAGCCCATCAACAGCTCCAAGGCCCTGTTGACTCAGATTTTACATCTGAACGACTAACGAGTTGCTAGTAACTCGTTTCTTGCCATCAGTTGGCGGACGGCGTAGCTCGCGGCGTGCAGTCCAAAGGCTGCCGGGATCCATGCGCTGGTGCCGTAATAGGACTTTTTAAAGTTGCTTCCGTCCGTGAGCCGCACGCTGTCTTTATTGGCTAATTCGCTGCTGAAGACGACGGGAAACCCCTTGCGGATCCCGTATTCGTGCTGAAGCCGCTTGCGCACGTGCTTGGCAAAAGGACAATTGTAGCTCTCCTGAAGCGGCGCAATTTGAATTTTACTCGGGTCCACGCGCCCGCCGGCCCCCATGGAGCTGATGAAGGGAATGCGTTCCGTCAAAGCCGTGCGAATGAAGTTGAGCTTGGGCTGCACGCTGTCGATGCAGTCCAGAGCAAAATCGACTTGGGCCGTGTGCAGGAGGTTGCGCATCGCCTCGGGATCCAAAAAATGATCTAGGGCCACGACCTGGCACTCGGGATTGATGTCCCGCACTCGGTCCCGAATGAGCTCGGCTTTTTTTTGGCCGTGGGTGCTGCTGAGCGCCTGAAGCTGGCGGTTTCGGTTGGTGGGGTCCACCACGTCGCCGTCGACGATCGTGAGCCGACCAACGCCCGCTCGTGCGAGAAATTCAACGGCAAAGCTGCCGACGCCCCCCAGTCCGACCACGAGCACGTGGGCCCCAATAACCCGTTCCAGGGCTTCGGAACCTACCAAAAGTTCCGTGCGTTCGAGCCAGTGCGGAATCATGGCCGCAAAAGTACGGCGGCACCCTAGAAGCTGCTCGCTAATAGTAGGCCTTGCGGCGGACGTCCATCACGTGCTTGGCCAGGCGCATGACCTGGCGCGTGTAGCCGTACTCGTTGTCGTACCACACGTACAGCACGGCGTTCCGGCCGTCGGCGTGCAGCAGGGTGGCCTCGCTGTCGACAATGGAGCAGCAGGAGTCGCCGACGATGTCGCTCGACACCAACTCGGGGCTGGTGGAGTACTTGATTTGTTCCACCAAAGGACCCCGGTAGGCTGCTGCTTTGAGGGCGGCATTGAGGGCTTCCCGCGTAACGCTACGGCTCAGGTTCAGCTTGAGGATGGCCAGGGAGCCGTTGGGCACCGGCACGCGGATCGCGTTGCTCGTGAATTTCGCCCCAAGTCCGGGAAGGGCTTTGTCGATGGCGCTTCCGGCTCCCGTCTCGGTGATGACCATGTTCAGCGCGGCGGCCCGGCCCCGGCGGTACTTGGCGTGCATGTTGTCGACCAGATTCTGGTCGTTGGTGTAGGCGTGAATCGTTTCGATGTGGCCCTGTTCGATTCCGAATTCGTCGTTCATCACCTTCAGCACGGGAACGATGGCGTTGGTCGTGCACGAAGCGGCCGAGAAGATGGTTTCTTGGCCAAAGTCGCTGTCGTGGTTCACCCCAAACACCACGTTGGGGATTCCCTTGCCGGGGGCGGTGAGCAGAACCTTGCTGCAGCCCTTGGACAGCTGGTGGCGCGCCAAGGCGTCGCGGTCGCGAAAGGCCCCCGTGTTGTCGATAACCAAGACGTTGCGCAAACCGAGGGCGGTGTAGTCGATGTCTTCGGGCTTGGCCGCGTTGATGAGCAGGACCGGACGGCCGTTGATGATCAACGCGTTGCGCTCGGGATCTGCCGTGACGGTGCCGGGGAAGGGGCCGTGAACGGAGTCGACCCGGAGCAGCGAAGCTCGTTTTTCGACGTCTTCTGCGCCGCTTCCGCGCACGACGATGGCGCGCAACCGAAGCTGTTCACCGCGTCCTTCTTGGGCAATGAGTTCGCGGGCTACGAGGCGCCCGATGCGGCCGAAGCCGTAGAGCACCACGTCGGCCGGCTGCGGTGCGGGGTTTGCGGTGACGCTAAAGTCTGCCAGCTTGGCCTGAAGAAAGGCTTTGCGGGTCAGGTAGGTCGCGGCTTCCCG
>SYCM01000132.1 GCA_005786915.1 Bacteroidota bacterium
CCCGCGGCGGTCGTTGAACTCGTGGCCTTGAACCGTGCCGAAATCAAGTACTCGACCGTTCAAAACTGGTACCCCGGCGACGCCGAGGGCAAGGGCGGCGTGTACAATTTTGTCACCAAGCGCGGAATCTGCGAGGCGCACGCCAAGATCAGCTGGACTCAGGTCGAAACCGGCAGCGCCGTGACCTGGAAGTACCCGAGCTGCATCCTAAAGGGCGACTACAGCGTGGGCGAATTCTACAGCGTGGCCGTGACCAACCACCGCCAGCAGGCCGACACCGGAACCAAAATGATTCACCTCGGCCGCCACACCAAATCGACCATCATCAGCAAGGGCATTTCGGCGGGCCGCAGCCACAACTCCTACCGAGGGCTAGTGCGCATGGGTCCTCGTGCGGAACACGCCCGCAACTTTAGCCAATGCGATTCGCTCCTGATGGGCGACCGCTGCGGCGCCCACACGTTTCCCTACATCGAAGTCAAGAATTCGACGGCCCGCACCGAACACGAGGCCACTACGAGCAAAATTGGCGAAGACCAAATTTTTTACTGCCAGCAGCGAGGACTCGATATGGAAGCCGCCATTGCGCTGATTATTAACGGATACGCCAAAGACGTGCTCAATCAACTCCCCATGGAGTTTGCCGTTGAGGCCCAAAAGCTCCTTGCCATCAGCCTCGAAGGCTCGGTCGGATAACATCAAGCATCATGTTAGAAATCAAGAATTTACACGCGTCTATTGGCGATAAAGAAATTTTACGGGGCGTCAATTTGAGCGTCAAGCCGGGCGAGGTGCACGCTATCATGGGTCCCAACGGGTCGGGCAAGTCGACGCTGAGCAGCGTAATCGCAGGCCGAGAAGACTACGAAGTAACGAGCGGCGATATTCTGTGGGACGGACAGTCTATTCTCGAGTTGGCTCCCGAAGAGCGTGCACACTTAGGATTGTTCTTGAGTTTTCAGTATCCGGTCGAAATTCCAGGTGTGAGTGTTTCCAATTTTGTCAAAACCGCGCTCAACGCAGTTCGCGCGGCACGGGGCGAAGAGCCCCTGGACGCTTCGGCCATGCTCAAAAAAATGCGCGAGGCGCTTCAGCTGCTTGAAATGGACAAGGGCTTTTTAAGTCGTAGCCTCAACGAGGGCTTTTCAGGAGGTGAAAAGAAGCGCAACGAGATCTTTCAAATGGCAATGCTTGAACCGCGCCTCGCGATTTTGGACGAAACGGATTCCGGACTAGATATTGACGCGCTGCGCATTGTAGCCCAAGGAGTGAACGGCCTGCGCTCGCCTAAGGCAAGCTTTGTCATAATTACCCACTACCAAAGATTGCTGGACTACATTGTTCCTGACGTGGTGCACGTGCTCTACAAGGGCCGTATCGTAAAGTCCGGAGACAAAACCCTTGCTCAGGACCTCGAAGTGCGCGGATACGATTGGATCAAAAAGGAGGTGGAATGAACGACCGCCTCTCAGCCCAGTACTGGCTCCACGAGAAGGAACTGACTGCGTACTCGAGTGAGTCCGTACGCGACCGCCGCCGCAGCGCCATGGAGCGTTTTGAGGCCCTTGGGTTCCCGACCGTGCGCGACGAGGACTGGAAGTACAGTTCGCTCAAGCCCGTGCTCGCGCCGCACTACGGGCTTAGGCCGCCCTGCGCTCCGCTCGAAGACGAGCACCTTGAGTATAAGGACATTAAGCGTTTTTTGGTCAACGAGCTCGATTCGTATCGGGTCGTGTTTTTGAACGGGCGCTACTCGAGTTGGTTAAGCGACACGACCCATCGGGGCTTTGATGTGTGCACCCTTTCGGCGGCTTGGAAGAAGTACCCCGAGACCATTGACCGCTACTTTGCCCAGCTCACCCAGCCCCTTGGACCGCTCGCGCAGCTCAATACGGCACTCGCCTGGGATGGACTTTACGTAGTCGTGCCCGACAATGTAGTAGTCGACCGCCCGATCCAGGTGCTTTCGTTTACCACCGGTCCCGAACCGCGCGCGACGCAAATACGCAACCTGGTCGTTTTGGGCGTCAACGCTCAAGCTGAAATCATCGAGCGCCACCAGTCCCTGACCGACCACCCCACGTGGACCAATGCAGTCGACGAGGCCTACTTGTCGGCCGGCGCACAGCTCCGCTGGGTCAAGCTGCAGCACGACGCTCCCGAGGCATCGCTAACCCAGCACACCCGTATTCAGCAGGCGCGTGACAGCCGTTCCCAGGTGCACACGATCAGCACCGGGGGGCGGTTCATTCGCAACAACCTCGACTTTTTGCTCAACGAACCGGGAGCCGATGCCCGCATGCTCGGACTCACTCTGGCCAAGGGCAAGCAGCTCGTCGACCACCACACGCTGGTGGACCACCGGGCACCACACTGCACGTCGCACGAAAACTACAAGGGCATCTACGACGACGGGGCCAAAGGCGTATTCAACGGCCGGATTTACGTGCACGAGGATGCTCAAAAGACCGACGCCTATCAGCAAAACGCCAACCTGGTGCTGCACGAGCGCGCCGAGGTGAACACCAAGCCCCAGCTCGAAATTTTTGCCGACGACGTGAAGTGCTCGCACGGCTGCACGGTGGGTCAACTCGACGAAGACGCGCTCTTCTACCTCCGGGCCCGCGGCATCAAGGAGCCCGAGGCCCGCGCCCTACTCATGCTGGCCTTTGCCGAAGACGCCTTGGCGGGCATCGACCACCCCTCGCTCAATGCCAAGCTGCACAAGCTCATTGCCGGCAAATTGGGGGTTGATTTGACCCTCGACTTGTAAGGATTCGGTATCTTCGCTGCTCCGTCTCAACGACTGCAGCAATGAACAACTACCGTTTCTGGAACAACGCCCTCGGCTGGACGACCTTCGTCGTCGCCCTCATTACCTACACCCTTACCCTGGAGCCCACCGTAAGTTTCTGGGATTGTGGTGAATACATCACAACCTCGGTCAAGCTTGAGGTCGGACACCCTCCGGGTGCCCCCGTGTTTCAGCTGGTGGCCAACGTGCTGTCGCAGCTGGCCTTGGGCGACGTGACCCGCCAAGCATACTGGGTGAACTTCACGAGCGGCCTTTCGTCTGCCCTCGCCATTCCCTTTTTGTTTTGGACGATCACCATGCTGGCCAAAAAGCTGGTGCGCGGCGAGGAGTCGCTCGGCCAACACATCGCAGTACTGGGCTCAGGCCTTGTGGGCGCCCTGGCGTTTACGTGGTCGGACTCGTTTTGGTACAGCGCCGTTGAAGGCGAAGTGTACGCCATGTCGAGCTTCTTCACGGCGGTCGCCTTTTGGGCCGCGCTGAAGTGGGAAGCTGAGGCGGACCACGACCTTCGTGCGAACCGCTGGCTGCTGCTGGTGGCCTACCTGACGGGGCTGTCGGTGGGGGTTCACATTCTGGTGTTCCTGACCATTCCGGCCGTCGTGATGATTTACTTCTACAAGAACTACCCCAAGGTTACCTGGAAGACCTGGGTGGTGGCCAACGCCGTGTCGGTCGTGGTGCTCGCCCTGGTTTTTGCCGTGATCATTCCCGTCATTTTGCGTTTGTTTGGCTTCTTTGAAATCACCGCCGTCAACAGCATCGGACTTCCCAAGAATTCGGGCTCTGTGCTGATGGTGCTGGCCTTAATCGCGGGCGTGTACTTCGGCATTCGCTGGGCGGTGAAGACCAACCGTCCGCTCGTGGAGCAAGGAATCCTGGCCGTCGTGATGCTGCTGATTGGCTATTCGAGCTTCGTCGTGCTGGCCATCCGCTCCAATGCCAACACGCCGATTGACGAAAACAACCCCGAAGACGCGATGTCGCTGCTGGCTTACTACAACCGCGAGCAGTACGGCGACTGGCCCGTGCTCTACGGGCAGAGCTTCAACAGCAAGCTCGACAGCCAAAAGCCCTATGCCGACGGCGCTCCGACCTACGTGTACAGCGAGGAGACGGGCCAGTACGAGGTGGTCAACGACGGCAAGGCGTCGAAGCCCAATTACGCCAAAGACGACGTCGGATTTTTTCCGCGCATGTGGTCCGACCAAGCCGACCACGTCGAGAACTACCAGCGCATTTTTGGTGCGAATCCGGACCAAAAAATCACCTTCTCGGAGCATTTTAAGTACTTCCTCGACTACCAGGTGGGGCAAATGTGGTTCCGCTACTTTATGTGGAACTTCGCTGGACGCCAGAACGACGACCAAAACCGCTACGAGCTGACCAACGGCAACTGGATGACGGGCATCGATTTCATCGACGAGGCGCGGCTGGGCCCGCAGTCGAACCTGCCCGACTCCATGAAGAACCAAGAGGGGCGCAACCTTTACTATGCGCTGCCGCTGATTCTTGGGTTGCTCGGACTTTGGTTCCAGTCGAAGCGCGACCAGCGCAATGCCTGGGTGATCACGCTGCTGTTTTTGTTCACTGGCCTGGCCATTGTGGTGTACACGAACCACAAGCCGTTTGAGCCGCGCGAGCGCGACTACGCCTTTGTCGGTTCGTTTTACGTCTTTGCGATTTGGGTCGGACTCGGCGTGGTGGCCCTGTACGAGCTGCTCGCCAAGTACCGCTCGACGGCGCTTGCGTTGGGCGTGACGGTGCTCACCCTCGGAATTCCCACCCTCATGGTGGCCGAGAACTGGGACGACCACGACCGCAGCAACCGCTTCACGGCGCGCGACATCGCTAAGATGTACCTCGACAGCTGCGAGCCCAACGCCATCCTGTTCACCAACGGAGACAACGACACCTTCCCGCTGTGGTACGTGCAAGAGGTAGAAGGGTACCGCACCGACGTGCGAATCGTCAACCTGTCGCTGCTCAACACCGACTGGTACATCGACATGATGAAGCGCAAGTTCTACGACAGCGAGCCGGTTCCGTTCACGTTTAACAAAGAAGAATACGTGCAGGGAACCCGCGACGTGCTGTACTTCCAAGACATGGGGCTGCAAGGCCGCTGGTATGCCAAAGACTTCTTGGAGTACGCGCGCCGCAGCGACGACGCGGTGATGTTCACCGCATTTGCCGGAACCGACAGCCCCAAAAAGCTTCCGTTCTTCCCCATGAAGAACTTCCGGGTGCCCATCGACAAGGCGGCCGTGGCCAAGGCGGGGCTGCTTCGCGATTCCGCGGTACTGCCCGACTACATCGACTGGGATTGGGGCAGCAGCATCATTGCCAAGCGAGACCTGATGGTGATCGACCTAATTGCCCATAACGACTGGAGCCGCCCCATTTACTTCTCGACGACGGTCGGAAGTTCGCCCAGCGCCTTCTTCTGGCTTCAGGACTACCTGCAGCTCGAAGGGGTGGTGTACCGCTTTACGCCCTATGCTACGCCGAGCGCGCCCAACGGA
>SYCM01000133.1 GCA_005786915.1 Bacteroidota bacterium
GACGGGATGACTTCGACCGCGCTGGGCGCCATGTGGGCGTCGGGCCGTCCGACGCTTCTGGTGACGGGCGAACTCGGATTCCTTTACGACGGCGGCGCCGGCATTGCCTACGAGGCCCTGCCCGCCCTCAAGGTGGTAGTTGTCAACAACCAAGGCGGCCAGATTTTTCAGTGGCTCGACGGCCCGCGGGCAAGCGGTCAGCTGGAGCGGCATTTTGCGTTCCGCCACGCGCGAAGCGTCCGCTCGAGTGCCGAAAACCAAGGATTTGCCTACCGAGAAGCGCGCAGCGAAGCGGAATTTCGCGCCCAATTCACTGCGCTGCTAAACGATTCCGCCGCCACCGTGTTGGAAGTGTATACCGACCCCGATGCGTCAGAAAATGCCTGGAAGGGCCGTTTTGGCGCCTAATTTTGACCCCATTATGGCACAACGTACCTGGACCCCGATTAAGGAATATTCCGACATCCGCTTTGAATTCTTTGAAGGCATCGCGAAGATTACCATCAACCGCCCGCAGGTGTACAACGCCTTTCGGCCGGAGACCAACATTCAAATGATTGAAGCGTTTGATGTGTGCCGCGAACGCAGCGACATCCGCGTGATCGTGCTTACGGGCGAAGGCGACAAGGCATTCTGCAGCGGCGGAGACCAAAACGTCAAAGGAGTAGGGGGGTACGTTGGCGAAGACGGCGTTCCGCGACTGAACGTGCTCGACCTGCACAAGCGCATCCGCGAGATTCCCAAGCCCGTGGTGGCCATGGTCAACGGCTACGCGATCGGTGGCGGACACGTGCTGCACGTAGTCTGTGACCTCACGGTGGCCTCAGACAACGCCAAGTTTGGCCAAACCGGCCCCAAAGTGGGCAGTTTTGATGCTGGATTCGGCTCGAGCTACCTCGCGCGCCACGTGGGCCAAAAGAAGGCTCGCGAGATTTGGTTCTTATGCCAGCAGTACACCGCGCAGGAAGCGTTTGACATGGGTATGGTGAATAAGGTGGTTCCGCTCGCGAAGCTCGAAGACACTGTGGTCGAGTGGTGCCAAATCATGATGATGCGCTCGCCGATGGCCCTGCGCATGATTAAACGCGGCCTCAATGCCGAGCTCGACGGCCAGCGCGGACTCATGGAATTTGCGGGCGACGCGACGCTGATGTATTACTTGATGGAGGAGGCGCAAGAGGGCAAAAAGGCCTTCTTAGAAAAACGCAACCCGGACTTCAGTAAGTTTCCGATTTTCCCCTGATGAACCCCTGGATGGGCGCGCTGCGCCTTCGAACCTTGCCGTTGGCGCTGGCCACCATCGCCTTGGGAACCCTTTTGGCTGCGGACCGCGGATACTTCGACGGGCTGCTGCTGGCCCTGACGGCGCTTACCGCGACCACCTACCAAATTCTCTCCAACCTTGCCAACGACTTGGGAGACAGCCTCAAGGGGGCGGACCGGCACCGTGCCGCAGACGCCGAGCAGCGCGCTGTGGCGAGCGGAGCCATCTCGCCTGAGGCCATGCGCCGTGCGGTGCAGGGGGTGACGGCGTTGGCGGTGGTACTGACGGCGGCCACCTCGTGGTGGGGCACCCGCGGCATGCCATTGGGCTACTTGGTTGCCTACTTGGGCTTGGGTGCGGCGGCGGTGTGGAGCGCGCGCGGCTACACCTTGGGAAGCGCCTCGTACGGCTACCGCGGACTTGGAGACCTGTTTGTGGTCGTGTTTTTTGGCCCGGTGGGCGTGGCGGGCTCGTACTTCCTTCAAACCCAGACATGGGATTGGCTGACGCTGCTCCCCGGCCTCGCCGTGGGCTTGTTTGCGGCCGGAGTACTGAATTTGAACAACATGCGCGACCTCGAGACCGACCGGGCGGCCGGCAAGCGCACCGTGGCGGGCTATATGGGCTTGAGTATGGCCAAACTGTACCAGCTGATTTTGCTGGTTCAGGGTTGGCTCTCGGCCGTGTTTTTTGTGCTTTCGCAAGGCCCGGTCACCTGCAGCCGCAGTTTTTTATTCGCCGCGACGCTTCCGCTGATGGCCGATACGGCAATCAAAGGGTGGAAGGCGCGGTCGCCCGCAGAATTCGATGCGCTTTTGAAGCCGCTGGCGCTGCAGACGGTTCTTTTTGCGCTGCTTTTGGGCTTCGGGCTGCTGGTCGACGCCAACGAGTGCAGCAAGCCCCTGTTTTAACGGCGTGAAGCGGTGAAGGCGAGCCACTGGTCCTATTCCTACATATTTAAAACCCCCGCGGGCACTTCACGTGGGGTCATGACGTCCAAGCCTGCCCACTTTATCGAAGTGGACGTTCAAGGACTTCGCGGCCAGGGGGAGTGCGGACTCTTGCCGGGCCTTTCGGTGGACGACCGCCCTGACTACCGGGAACAGCTCGAGCTTTTTTGCCGCGCCCTCAGCGCCCTGAGCGACGCCACGTGGGCCGACTGGGCGTCGCGGGGCCGCCTGGATCCGCAGTGGGCTCGGGCCTGGGTCGAGTGGCCTTCGCTGGTTTTTGCCGCAGAGCAAGCCCTGCTCAGCTGGGCGGACCGGGCGCAGGGAGGCGACGGTACCCGCCAAGCCGACACCGCGTTTGCCCGAGGTGAAGCGGGAATCCCCATCAACGGGCTCCTCTGGATGGGCTCGAGCTGCTACCTGCACGACCAGTCCGAGGCGCGGCTCACCGAAGGCTTCCGCTGCCTCAAAATGAAGGTGGGCGCCCTGGATTTTGCCACGGAATGCGACGTGCTTCGCCACAACCGCAGCCTGGATCCGAGCCTCGAGCTGCGCGTCGACGCCAACGGAGCCTGGTCGTCAGACCTCGCCCTTGAGCGCATGAACGCCCTTCGCGAGTTCAACCTGCACAGCATCGAGCAGCCCTGTCCGCCCTCTGAGCGCGCCGGCCTTAAGGCGGCTGCTTCGAGCGGAACCCTGCCGGTGGCCCTCGACGAGAGCCTGATCGGGGTGCACCGCTCGGCCGATCGAGACGCCCTGCTCGACGAAATACAACCCCAGTTTATTGTGCTGAAGCCGAGTCTTTTAGGTGGAATGGCCTCAAGTGAAGATTGGATTTCGAGGGCGCGTGCGCGCGGCATCAACTACTGGGTCACTTCAGCTCTTGAGGGCAGCGTGGGGCTCAGTGCCCTCGCCCAGTGGGCCTCGACCTTGCCCGACCTTCAAGGCTATCAGGGTTTCGGTACCGGATCTCTGTACACCAACAACCTGCCGGCGCGCACGGAAGTGCGCCAGGGCCAACTTTGGATGAAGTGAGCCGAGGTCGTCCGCCCAAAC
>SYCM01000134.1 GCA_005786915.1 Bacteroidota bacterium
GTAGTCGTTGTAGATGTCCTGCTGCCCGGTAACTCCGATGCTCGCGCGGACTTTGAGCGACGAAACCTTGCCCTTGAGCGACGCAAACATCTTCTCTTCAAGCACGTTCCAGCCCAATGCTACCGAGGGGAACAGGCCCCAACGGCTTTCGGGCGAGAAGCGGCTCGAGCCGTCCGAACGCAGCGTGGCGGTGATCAGGTACTTGCCCAAAATGTTGACGTTGCTGCGGCCGTAGAACGACATCAGCGCGTTGTCTACGTCATACGGGAAGGGGCTTGCGGGCGCCAACGTATCTCCGTTGAAGCGAAGATTCGGCAAGTTCTCGGAGTACGACCGCCACTTTTGGAAGGAGTAACCTCCGGTCCAATCCGTTTTGATCTTGCCGGCGGCGAGGTCTTTTTTGTAGTTGAAGTAGGTCTCGATGAGCTGGTTGCTCCGCGTATTGTAGTATCGGTTGTTTTCACCCCCGTTGACGAAATTCATCGCCGCGTAATCCGGCACAACCACGGTACCCTTATTGGCGCCAAAGTCGCCTCCTACGTTCACGTACAGGTGCAGGTCGGCTTCGCTCAGCGGCTTGTAGTCAAACAACACATTGCCGATGAAGCGGTCGTTGGTGCCGCGGTCGTCCCGCAGGTTCAGCAGTCCCACGGGGTTGCGCGGAGAGAGGTTGCTGAGCGCCCCGGAGGGAAGCGCCCACTCAAAGTAGCCGCCGTACTTCGACGTGTCACCCGAAAGCACCTCGCGGGTCGGGTCGAACCACACCGCCGAGCCGATAGCGCCTTGGTTGGCGTAGACGTTGTAGGCGCGGTAGGCCTTGGCGCTCACATTGGCCGTCAGGTTGCGGGCCAACTTCGGCGAAGCATTCAGCGTAACGCTGTATCGGTCGAGCGCCGAGGTTTTCAGAACGCCAGTCTCGGAGTAGTAGCCAATACCCAAGCGGTAGGGCAGGTTTTTCACGCCGCCCGAAAGGGCCACGTTAATGTCCTGGGCCATGCCTCGCTGGTAGATTTCCTCTTGCCAGTTGGTGTTGGTGGGCAGCGAATCGGCGGCGATTTGCACCAGTCCGCCGTCGAGGTAGTATCCGCGGGCGGCGGCGAGGCGCTTGCGCTGGGCATTCGAGCCAAATTCGTTGATGGCGTCCACAAACTCTTGGTTCGAGAGGACCTCCATGCGGTTGCGCGTGTTCCGCACTGAAGACACCGCGCTCAACTCCACCTTCAAAGGAGTGTCCTTAGCACCCTTCTTGGTCGTAATCAAAATTACGCCATTGGCGGCGCGCGAACCGTAAATGGCCGTGGCCGAAGCATCCTTGAGCACGGTAAAGCTCTCAATGTCGTTCGGGTTGATCAAACCCAATCCCTCAGAGGGAAGGCCGTCAATAACAATGAGCGGGTCGTTGCTGGCGTTAATGGACGATCCGCCGCGAATGCGGATGCGCGCGCCCTCGCCCGGACGTCCCGAACCCGAAGTGATGCGCACCCCCGGGGTCTTGCCCACGATGAGCTGGGTGGGGCTCGCAAAAGCCCCCTTTTGAAAGCTCTTGGACTTCACGCTGACTAGTGAACCGGTGAGGTCGCGCGCGGTGGTCGTACCGTAGCCCACGATAACTACTTCATCGAGCTGTTCTTGGGTTTCTGCAAGGGTAAAATTCACGGTCACGGCTCCCGCTACCTGCACCGATTTGGTTTGGTTCACGTACCCCATGAGGCTGGCGGTAAGGTTGGTTGCCTTGACCCCCACCTTTAGG
This sequence comes from Bacteroidota bacterium, assembly GCA_005786915.1. GTDB lineage: Bacteria > Bacteroidota > Bacteroidia > Flavobacteriales > Schleiferiaceae > TMED14. The sequence continues at coordinate 1,751 of SYCM01000134.1, forward strand.
CTGTAGCGACCATTGGCGTCGGCAACTGCGGTGCTGCCTGAAGCGGATTCTTTGACCACTGCCGAGGGGAGCGGATTGCCTTCTGTGTCCCGAACAAATCCCGAAACTTGGCCCTGGGCCCAAGCAGATACGGAGCCCAGCGCAATCGCCAAAGCCACCCAAATTGTACGCGTTTTCATCATGTGTGCTAACGTTAGGTTGCCGCAATGTACAAAACAAACTTATATAGTGTACACAATACACCGTGTATCACGAGACACAAAAAAAACCCGGCGTGGCCGGGCTTTTCGATGGATTAGCGCGGAGCGCTAGAGGCTCAATTGCAGTACTCGTCAAAGGCCGCTACGAGATTGGTTGCGAGGGCTTCGGCGGTACGGCCTTCAATATGGTGGCGTTCCACCATGTGCACCAGTTCTCCGTCCTTGAAGAGGGCTACCGACGGCGAAGACGGAGGGAACGGAAGCATGAGTCCGCGCGCCATGTCTACGGACGCTTTATCGTTGCCCGCGAAGGCCGTTACGGCGCGGGTGGGCTTGGCACCGGGGCTGGCGAGGGCTTGACGCACCCCCGGGCGGCAAGAGCCCGCGGCGCATCCGCACACCGAGTTAATGACGACGAGCGTCGTTCCTTCGCTTTGGATGGCCGCTTTCATCGCCTCGGAGTCGCGGAGTTCTTCGAATCCAGCTTGGGTCAGTTCGGCGCGCATGGGCGCAATCAAGTCTTCGGGGTACATGGTTTCTTCTCAGGTTAAGTGCGTGCCTCTCGGTTCCATTAAGGCTTCTCGATTCCCTGCAAAAATACGGCCAGATATTTGCACCCACGTGAACGAAATCAAAGCCGCCTTGTTGGCTATGTACCTATGAATCGCAGTTTACTTTTGGGGCTTCTCGCCTTTGCTTCGACGGTCCGTCTGGCGGCACAAAATCCGACCGAAATCCTTGCCAAAGCCGAAAAAACCGCGATCGGCACGTCGAGCTACAGTGAGCTTTCGATGAAGGCCACACGGGCCCGCTACACCCGGATGCTCGACCTTAAGTCGTGGACCCATACCAACAAATACGCGCTGATCGTGGTCACGGGTCCCGAACGAGACCGCGGAACGCGCTACCTGCGGGCTGACAAGCAGATGTACAGTTTTGTTCCGCGCACGGGTAAGGTGGTGAAGCTGCCCCAAAGCATGCTGATGGCCGGCGGATTCATGGGTACCGACGCGTCGATGGACAACCTCCTCGGCCAGGCCTCGCTCGCCAAGGATTTCACGCACCAGTACCTCGGAACCGAAACGGTCAACGGCCTTCCCTGCCACAAAATCAAGTGCAAACCCAAGCCGGGAGTGCCGGTCGCCGCCGACGAGGTGGTGGCCTGGGTGCACACCGGCGACAAAGGCTGGGTCCGCCTCAGCTTTCAAAGCACCCGCAGCGGGGAGCTACAGCGCATGGATGCCTTGGAATTTGGACGCATGGACGGCGTCCAGATGCCCGTCAAGCTTCAGTTCAGCACGCAGGGCGGCAAGCAGACCACTCTGATGACGGTCAAGACCTGGAAGAAACAGCCCCAGCTTAACGCCGCATGGTTCACCCCAGAGCGCTTGGAGCAAACCCAGCCGTGACCGCAGCGCGCTTGGCCGTGCGGCTGGCATGGCGGAACCTCGGTCGCAACCGGCGCCGATCGCTCATCACCGGGGCGGCAATCGCCTTTGCCCTCTTTTTTGCGGTCATCCTGAGGTCGTTGCAGCTCGGAGTGTACAACCACATGGTCGCCACGGTGGTCGGCAGTATGAGCGGGTATGTGCAGGTCAGCGATACGGCGTACTGGCCAAGCCAAAACCTCGACTATGCGCTGTATGAAGACCCCGCATGGCTCGAAGAGTTGCGCGCCGACGGCGACGTGGCCAGCGCCTACCCGCGCCTACAGGGTTTTTCGCTCGTCACGTTGGGCGAGAAAAGCGGCGTGGCCCAGTGGATCGGAATCAGTCCCGAAGAAGCCGAGGCTCCGCTTTGGCGCGCGCGGTTGGCCAGCGGATCCTGGAATGCTGCTCCCGGGTCCGTTTGGCTGGGCAAGCGCCTCGCCCAGCAGCTGCACGCGGCCGTGGGCGATACGGTGGTCGCCATGGGTCAAGGATTTCAGGGCAGCATGGCCGGAGCCTCGTGGGTGGTCGCGGGCACCCTCAACATGGGCAATCCAGAGCTCGAAAAGCGCAGCGCCGTCGTGGGCCTCGCCGATGCCCAAGAATTCGCCGGGGCCTACGGCATGTGGAGCTACGTTCAGGTCACGCCCCGCCGCACCGAGCTCAACCACGATCCGACCACGGACCTCGGTGCCCAACACCCGCTTTCGGGCGCGCAGTTTTTAGGCTGGCAAACCCGAATGCCCGAGCTGATTCAGGCCATTCAGGCCGATTCGTCCGGCGGACGGGTCATCTTATTCATTTTGTATGTGGTGATTGGGTTTGGCTTGCTCGGAACCATGATTATGCTCGCAAACGAGCGGCGTCGGGAATTTGCCATGCAGCTCGCGATGGGTATGCGGCGCGGACTTTTGGCCGGAATCGTGTTCGTCGAAGTTCTGATTTTGAGCTTGACGGGCGCCGCCGTGGGCGCCGCGCTCGGCCGTGTAGCCGTGCTGATCTTAGACCGATTTCCCTTGCGGCTGCAGGGCGACGTGGCCGCCGCCATGGAGCAGCAGGGCTGGGAACCCATTCTACCCCCCAGCCTGGACGGGTCCATCACGGTGACGCACGCCGGCATCATCGTAGTGATCGCCTTGCTCGCGGCCGCGTGGCCGCTCCGTACCGTTTTTAAAACCAGCCCCATTCAGCGATGAATCTGCTCGTTCAAATGGCCTGGCGCAACATTTGGCGCAGCCCCTGGCGCAGCGGCGTAGTGGTCGGCGCCATGGCCTTGGGAGTGTGGGCCGGAGTGTTCATGATGGGCCTTGCCCAAGGGGTCAACGCCGCCCGAACCGCGGCCGCTCTCGACGACTACGTCGGCCACGCCCAAATCACGGATTCCAACTTCATCGCCAACCAAGAGGTGCAGGCTCTACTGGCGCAGCCCGAGCGATGGACCGCGGCCCTCAACGCCCATCCCGAGGTCGAATCCTGGTCGGACCGTTTGGTTTTGACCGCCGTACTTCAGGTGGGCGCCGCCTCGGCCCCCGTGCAGGTGCTCGCAGTGGACCCGGCGCGCGAGGCGCGCGTGTTTTCCGCTCCGCGCCACGTCGTCGAAGGCCAATTGAGTTCCGAAGGAATTACCCTTGGCCAAAAGCTAGCTGAACAGCTTGGCGCAGGCCTTGGCGACCGGGTCGTACTCAGCTTTCAAGACGTGCGTGGCGAAATTCACAGCGTACTTTTTGCCGTCGAAGGCGTATATGACGGGGTAAGCAACCTCGTGGAAGGCGTTCAGATTTACGCGCCGCTCGCCGCGCTCGCTCCCGAAGTTTTGGGGGGCGACAGCCTGGCCGCAGCGGCCGGGACGGCCCACCAAATTCACTTCAGGGTGCGAAACCTCGACTCGCTTGACGCCACCGTGGCCGCATTACAGGGGGCGGTGGCCGACCCCGGTTCCGCCGTAGTGCGCACCTGGCGCGACATCAGCCCCGACCTGAGCTACGCCGACGAAGTGCTCGCCCAGTCGCTGCTGCTGTTCATGGCCGTCATTCTCTTTGCGATGGCCTTTGGAATCCTCAACACCATGCTCATGGCCATTCTCGAGCGCACTCGGGAGCTCGGCATGCTTATGGCCATCGGGCTCACCCGCCGCAAAGTCTTTCGCCTGGTGGTCTGGGAAACGCTGCTCCTCAGCTTCGCGGGAATGCCCCTTGGACTGCTGCTCGGCCATGCCACGATCGCGGTCACCAGCCGCACGGGAATTACCCTCGAGGGCTTCGACAAGGGCTTAGCGGAATTCGGACTTCAGTCCACCATTTACCCCGTGTCGGTTCCAGAATTCTACCTGCCCATTGCGGTGCTCGTGGCGGTACTGGGGCTGCTGTCTTCGCTGTATCCGGCCCGTAAGGCTCTGAAATTGAATCCCATTGAAAGCATGCGTGTGCTATGAGTACTTCGACCCAACCCCTTTTGCGCGTGGACCGCGTCGTGAAAACCTACGAATCTACCGCTGGCCCGGTGCACGCCGTTCAGGGTGTTTCACTGGAACTTGAGCGCGGAGCCTTCGCGGCCCTGGTCGGCCCCTCAGGCTGCGGTAAAACCACCCTGCTCAACGCCATCGGCGGCCTCGACCGCGTCACCTCGGGCCGAATCTGGATCGACGGCACCGAAATCACCGCCCTGAACGACCGCGAAACCATTGAGTTTCGCTTGCGCCGCATCGGTTTTGTGTTTCAGGCCTACAACTTGGTGCCCGTGCTCAACGCCTGGGAAAACATTGCCTTTGTCATGGAGCTACAAGGCGTCGGAGTGCGCGACCGCCGCGATCGGGCCTTCGAGCTCTTGGCGGCCGTTGGGCTCGCGGGCAAGGAACAGCAGCGCCCCGCACAGCTTTCAGGCGGACAGCAGCAGCGTGTCGCCGTAGCCCGAGCCCTCGCCTCGCGCCCCTCGCTCGTCCTTGCCGACGAGCCCACTGCCAACCTCGATTCCAAGAGCACCGAAACCCTACTCGACATCATGCACGAGCTCAACCGCCAAGAGGGAACGACCTTTTTATTCAGCACCCACGACCAGCGCGTCATCGACCGGGCCCAGAGCATCTTCCCGCTGGATGACGGCCGACTGGTCGGTTAGCGTTCCGTTTCTCGTTACTTGTTCCACCAATGGACATTTAGCGCATAGCGCCACGAGAAGCCAGAAGCAAGAAACAGAAAAAGTGCTAAACAAGCCCCAAAGCCAGCCGCACCGCGTCGGCCTTCTTGGCGCCCACCGCCGCGTCCAAC
>SYCM01000135.1 GCA_005786915.1 Bacteroidota bacterium
CACCGACGAAATCGAATGGCTCGACGACGTCGACGGCGAAGACGAGGGCGACTTGACCGACGAAATGGCCAAGCTCTTGGGTGAGGCCCAGGCCTTTTACCAGCGCGAAGTAGACCGCTACGAAGACCTCGAAGATTAAGCCTTAATGCGTTTCTGGAACCGACTTCAGTGGCGCCACAACGCGCCGCTCGCCCTTCCTGTGGTCGCCGGTCAGGTGGGGCACATTGCGGCGTCGGTCGCCGATTCGGTCATGGTTGGTCGGCTGGGCACGGTGCCGTTGGCGGCTGTCTCGCTGGCGAACAGCATTCTGTCGGTTCCGCTCGTGTTTGGCATCGGAATGGCCTACGGACTCACGCCCTTGGTGGCCCATGCCCACGGCCAGCGCCGTTCCGCCAAGGGCCAGCAGCTCTTTAAGAATGCCCTTGCGGTCAACCTCGCGGCCGCGCTGCTGATGACCCTCATGGCCTTTGCGTTGGCCTGGGGCGCCGAGCAGACCGGCCAGGACCCTCGCGTGCTCGAGGCCTACCGCCCTTATTTTCTGGTGGTTTCGCTCAGCTACATTCCCTTCATGCTCTTCATGGCCGGAAAGCAGTACCTCGAAGGCATGGGCGAAACCCAGATTCCGATGCGATTAAGTCTGATTGGCAACAGCCTGAACGTCGTACTCAATGCGCTCCTCATTTACGGCTGGTTGGGATTCCCTGAATGGGGCATGACCGGGGCCGGAATCGCCACCCTCATCGCCCGGCTGTACATGGCGGCAGGAATGTACTGGTTTTTAGTGCGCAAGGGCCGAATCAACGCCGAAGTGTGGACGGCCGCGCGCGTCACCGTGCACCGGGTATGGGCGCTGCTCAAGCTGGGCGTTCCGACTGGTTTTCAGTACATTTTTGAGGTGTCGGCCTTTGCGATTTCGGCCTGGATTATCGGAACCTACGGGGCCACCGCCCTCGCCGCGCACCAGGTGGCCATCAGCCTGGCGAGCATCAGCTACATGGCGGCGACCGGGCTGGGTGCGGCCGCAACGATTCGCATCGGGCAGTACTTGGGCCAGCGCGACCACCGCGCGGCGCGCGAGGCGGCGACGAGCCTTTTTGGCCTCACCGTGCTGTTCATGACCTTCACGGGCTTGCTGTTTTTGGTAGGGCGCAACGTTTTTCCGTTCCTCTACACCGACAGTGCTGAGGTGGCCCAGCTCGCCGGCCAGCTCCTCGTGGTCGCCACCCTGTTTCAAATTTCAGACGGCATGCAGGCCACGGCCCTGGGTGCGTTGAGAGGAATCCAGGACGTGAAAATGCCCACCCTATTCACCTTTATCGCGTACTACGTCTTTGCCCTTCCGCTGGAATGGGTCATCGGAACCTACTTCGACGGCGGCGCGGTGGGCGTTTGGATCGCCTTGGCGGTCGGACTCACCGTCGCGGCGGGCGCCATGACGGTTCGGTTTTACCAGCGGCTGGCGGTCCTGGCCAAGTAGCGCGGGCTACGCGTAGCGTTCCGCGTCGGCTCCGCTAATGGGGCTTCCGCCCAAGATGTGCAGGCGCTCGACCACGTTGCGCAGCTGGCGGACGTTGCCGCTCCAGTCCATTTGCTGCAGGTAGGCCAGCGCTTCGGGCGAAATGCGCTTGGCGGACCCTTCGAGCTGACCCAGAAAGTGCTCCACCAAAAGGGGAATGTCGTCGCGGCGGTCGTTGAGCGACGGCACCTCCACCACGATTACGCTCAAGCGGTGGTACAGGTCCTCACGAAAGCGGCCTGCGGCGATCTCGGCCTTCAGGTCTTTGTTGGTGGCGGCGAGCACCCGCACGTTCACCGAAATGGACTTGCCGCTGCCCACCGGGGTAATGCAGTTTTCTTGCAGGGCGCGCAGCACTTTGGCCTGCGCCGACAAGCTCATGTCGCCGATTTCGTCGAGAAAAAGGGTTCCGCCGTCGGCCAGCTCAAACTGGCCCTTTCGGTCCTTGATTGCGCTGGTGAACGAGCCCTTAACGTGTCCAAACAGTTCGGATTCAATAAGTTCAGACGGAATCGCCGCGCAGTTTACCTCGATAAAGGCCTGGCGCGATCGGGCCGAAAGCTGGTGAATTTGGTTGGCGACGATCTCTTTGCCGCTGCCGTTGGGTCCGGTAATGAGCACCCGGGCGTCGGTCGGAGCCACTTTTTCGACCACCTCGCGCACCTGCTCGAGGGCTGCTGATTCGCCGACCATGTCATACTTCTTGTCTACTTTTTTACGAAGACGCTGGTTTTCGGCGACCAGTTTTTTGCGGTCCAAGGCCTGGCGAATCGTCGTGATCAGGCGGTTGAGGTCGGGGGGCTTGGCAATGTAGTCATACGCACCGCTGCGAATGCAGCCAACCGCCGTGTCCAGGTCGCCGTGGCCGCTGATCATCACAAACGGCGTGTCGCCGTAGTGCTTCATGGCGTGGGCCAGCACCTCAAGCCCGTCGCGCTTGGGCATCTTGATGTCGCAGAGCACGATGTCGTAGCTCGACGCGTCCAGCGCGGCGATGGCTTGGTCTCCGTCTTCGGCCTCGTCAATGGCGTGCTTGGGGTCCTCGTTCAAGAGGATGTTTCGCAATACGTTGCGAATTGCTTTTTCGTCTTCTACCAGAAGTATGCGCGCCATGGGGTCTTGGGGTCTTGAATGCTGCTCCAGACACCCTCTTTGAGGGCGAAACCGCTTAGGAGCATGCGGCGTGCATTGAGTCGGGCCAGAACAAGGTCGATTTGCCGCGCACTGAGGTGCAGCGTTTCGGCCCGCATGGCGAGCATGCCAGGCATCAAAATTCGTGCCTCGGTGGTGGCGGATTGCACGGCGTCCGATGTGGCACGCCACGCGTTCAAATCAAATTCCGCCCGGGATTGCCCCAGTTCGAGCTCGGGGCAACCCACTCGGTGGGCCATGACGTTGTACAGGGTGTCGAACGAACCGCTTGATCCCAGCAGAATGCGGCACGGATTCCCTGCGAGCGCATCCCAAAGGGGCGCGAGTTCG
>SYCM01000136.1 GCA_005786915.1 Bacteroidota bacterium
GGGCAGTTGTTGGCGCAGTAGCGCGTTCCGATGCAACGATTATAGGCCATGTGGTTCAGGCCTTCGCGCGAGTGCACCGTGGCACCTACCGGGCACACCGTTTCGCACGGAGCGTGGTTGCAGTGCTGGCACATGACGGGCTGGAACACGACCGAAGGCGACTCTGAAGGCTCCTCCATCTTGGCGTACATCTCGATGCCGCCCACGTTTTCTTGTTCCGCGCGCTCTTTACTCATGTCGCTGCTGTAGTAGCGGTCGATGCGCAGCCAGTGCATGTCGCGGAGGTTGCGGATTTCTTGCTTGCCCACTACCGGAACGTTGTTCTCGATGTGGCAGGCGACTACGCAAGCTCCACAGCCGGTGCAGCTGTTGAGGTCAATGCTCATGTTCCACATGTGCATCGTCTCGTGGTCGTGGTTAGCCCACAAGTTGGCCTCTTCAGAAGTCTTGTGGCCGTCAATGGTGTGGAAGGTCGGCTTTTCGTTCCAGTTGGTTCCCTTGGGGTCTGCAATGAAGTCCGCGAGGCTAACCTCGTTGACGATGCGGCGGCCCATCATGGTGTGTCCAAGCTGAACCGTCGCGAACTCGTGCATGCCCTCAGACTTGCTGATCTCCACCGAAGCGGTTCCGGTTGCCACGCCCAAAGCGTAGGCGTTCACGCCAAGTGCGTCGGCTACTTTGCCGGCTGAAGTGCGGCCGTAGCCGTAGGCGAGACCGACTGTTCCGGCGGTTTGGCCGGGCTGGATCAGGACTGGAACATTCTCCAGTACGCGCTTGCCCACTTTGAGGGTGGCGTAACTGCCGTCGAGCGAACCGTCGCTGTTGGTATCGTTTTCAAATCCCATGGCCAGAGCGTCGGCCGCGGCAATGGTGAGGTAGTTGTCCCACGTCAAACGGGTAATGGGGTCCGGCAGCTCGTGGAGCCACGGGTTATTGGCTTGGTAGCCTGCGCCCACCGCGTTTTCGTAGAGTGCGAGCTCCATTCCCTTTGCGGGCTTGGCTGCTTTGGCCGTTGCCGCAAGGGCAACGGCGGCTCCGGCAGAAGCACCTGAAACGGCACCTGAGTTGACCGCGGCCCCGCCGTCGTGAACCGCTTGGTTCCAGTTCAGTCCCAACGAGCTAGCCACGGCGGCAACTTGGTCCTTGGCACTTCGGGGGTCACCCGACAGTCCGCCGAGTACTTCGAGCAGGGACTTGCTGTTGAATAAATTCTTGATGGTCGGCTGTGCGACGGTGTACTCTCCGGCGACAGGACGGAAGTCCGCCCAAGCCTCCAGGTAGTGCGGCAGCGGAGCGGCGGCCGAACAAAGCACGGCCGTTTCGTCCATGCGGTCGGTTAGGCTCAAGCTAAATTTCGCGCCCTTAATTGCCTTTTCAAAGTCGGGTCGGAAGTACACGGGATTCGTACCCGCCACCACAAGGGCTCCGACGCGCTTGGCGTTCAGATCGGCGATGAGATTTGCTACGCGCGCCTCGTTGCCGCGGCGCAGGTAGACCGGCTTGTCCGCGCGCAGAGTAGTTCCGAAGGCACCCACCAAAGCATTGAGGGCTGCGGCGAGCTTGGCCACGTTGGCGTCGTCGCCACCGACCAAGACTACAGCTTTGCCGTTGGAGGACTTGAGTTCGCCGGCGACCGACTTCAGCGCCTTGGTAAGGTCGTCGCGAAGGGCCACCTTAGCGGCCGAGCCGCCGAGCTCGTTGACGAGGTAGGCCAGAGCGCCTGAAACTTCAGACGGCTTAATCTTCACGCGCTTGTCGGCGTTGGAACCCGTCAGCGACAGGTTGCTTTCCAGTTCAACGTGGCGAAGCATTCCGCTGCCCGGCTTGCGTCGCGCCGCGTAATCGCTCGATAGCTGCTGAGCCGTGGCACCCGACAAGAAGTCGCTGGCAAACGAAACTACCAATTGGGCGGCGTTTAGGTCCACCGACGGAAGGGCGCGTACGCCCGTCAGGGCTTCCCAGACGTCGAGGGTATTGGACTGCGAAACGGCGTCGAATTCGACGTGCTGGAAGTTGGCGTAGCCTTGGCGCAGGCGCTCGATGGCCGCTTGCAGCGACGGACTGAACACGCTCGAGGTTAGCAGCACAAACTGGCTGCCTTGGGTTAGTGCGGCGTCTGCGGCCTTCTTAAGCGAAGCCTCAACGCTCGCCCAGTCGCTATCCTTGCCGTTCAAAATGGGTCCGCGAAGGCGGGCCGAATCGTACAGGGAAAGCACGCTGGCTTGGGCACGGGCGTTAGTACCGCGGTTGAAGCGGCCGGCGTCGCCGGGCTCCACTTTGATGGGGCGCCCTTCGCGCGTCTTCACGAGCACGGCCGCGTAGTCCTGACCGTCGGTGTAGGCCGTGGCGTAGAAGGACGGCACGCCCGGAGTCAAGCTGTCGGGCTTGACGACGTAGGGAACGCTCTCGATGATAGGCTGTTCACAAGCGGCCAAGGTTGCGGCGGCGGTGCTAAAGCCCAAAAACTTGAGGAAATCACGGCGGCTCGTTTGGGCCTCCATGCTGCGCTCGTCGGCTAAGAAGACATCAGCGGGGATGTCCTGCGCGAATTCGTTTTCGGCCAAACGCTGCGACACCTCGGTGTTCGCGAGCTGGTCGAAGCTCTTCCAGTACACTTTATTGCTTGCCATAGAATTGTTCGCTTAGTAGTGGCACTTGCCGCATTCGAGGCCGCCGATTGAAGCAGCCGTGATTTTTTCATTGTGGAAGCGCTCGACGAGTCGGTCGCTGATCGAGGCGGAACCGTCGATGGAACCGGCGTAGTAGCCGTTGTCGCCCTTGATTTCGGTCTCGCGGTGGCAATTAATGCACCATCCCATCGTGAGCTCGCTGAATTGGTAGACTTCCTCCATCTCCTGAACCGGACCGTGGCAGGTCTGGCACTCCACTTGACCGGCCGTCACGTGCTGGGCGTGGTTGAAGTAGGCCAGGTCGGGAAGGTTGTGGATACGGACCCACTGGATCGGCTTTTGCTCGTAGCCCTCGATGTACGTCCGCGCTTCAGGATCCCAGCCAATGGCGGCGTAGATCTTTTGGATTTCGGGCGAACGCTCGCCGCCGTACTTCGGATTGCCTGCCGCGTCCACGATTTCTGATCCGTCGATGTACATGTGGCAGTTCATGCACACATTGGCCGAAGGAATGCCGGAATGCTTGCTGTGGCGTGCGCTGCTGTGGCAGTAGTTACAGTCAACTCCGTTTTCGCCCGCGTGAATTTTGTGGCTGAACGCGATGGGCTGCACCGGTTGATAGTTCTGCTCTACCCCCACGCTCATCAGGTAGGCGTAGGTCGCATAAAGGAAGCCCAGCGCGAGGACCACCGTAAGGAAGGTCATGAAGCGCTTGTTCGCGACCAAGATTTTGGTAACAATGTCGAGGTCCTCGAGGAGGCTCGTGGGGTTTTCGCCGTTGAGCTGCTTCAGGGTGTTCCGCACGCGGAGGAGCAGCACCAAATTGATCAGCAAGAAGCCGCCCAGCACGTACATCAACCAGGGTGAGCTCGCGGACTCGGCCGGGGCCGCCGCAGGGGCCGCCGCCGCATCACCTGCCGCAGGCGCCGCCTTCTTGTCGCCCTCGGCCGTGTAGGCCAAGATGCTCTTGATGTCGTCGTCGGTAAGGGCCGGGAAGGCCTGCATCACCGAACCGCCGTATTCCTCAAAAATGGCGATGGCGTCCTTGTCGCCTGAAGCGCGGAATTCCGCGTTGTTTCGAATCCACTTGAGCAGCCACTCTTCAGTACGGCGTTGGGTCACGTCGCCAAGCGCCGGTCCAACCAGTTTTTTATCGAGTTTGTGGCAGCTCGCACAATTCGCTTTAAAGAGCTTTTTGCCGGCTTCGGCGCTGACCTCTGCAGAGGCCGAGATGCTTAAAACGCTGACAGACAGGACCGTTAAAAACGTACGTCGGAACAGCGAGGCATAGGGTGTCAAACGCATACGCATACTGAGAGGTGAACTAGTGCTTTTCAAGGCGTCGCAAAAGTACAACAGAACCACCTCGGGCATATTTCAAACCGACCCAGGCATTTTTAATTTAAAACCATTCTAAAGAAGCTGAAAATTGTCCGATCGCTTTGGCCCAAAAAATGCACCTACCTTTGCACCATGCTCGCTCTAATCCTCGTCCTAAACCTAAGTGCGCCGGCCGATACCGTGGTCTTGGGGGCCGGGGCATCGATCGACGAAGCGGTCCGCGCTACCCTTGCTTCAAGCGCGCACCAACCCAAGCAAAGTGTGGACCCTGGGGCCGAGCGTTACACGGTTCAGGTGTACGCCGGGCGGCGACAAGATGCAAACGCCGTGTACGTGCATTTGTCGGACTCCATTGGCAGCAGCCTGCCCGTGGCCATTCACTTTGACGAGCCGCAGTTCAAGGTGTTTGTCGGCATATACGGCAGTCGGCTAGAGGCCGAGTTTGCCTTGCGCAAGTGGCGCGGACGCTTCCCGACGGCATTTGCCGTTCTGGCGCCGAATCAGCGATTCAAAAAGGGCTCAAGCGTGCGCTGAAGCGCCGCGGCAGGCACGACGCCCGACTGGCGCCACAAAATTTCTCCGTTTCGAAAGAGGGCCAGCGTAGGCACCCCCTGAACGCCGTAGTTCTGCGCCACGGTAGGGTTGCGGTCCACATCAATCTTCACGATGCGAAGGCGCCCCTCCGTAAGTCGGTGCAATTCGACCAAAATGGGCGCCATGCTCTTGCACGGCCCGCACCATTCGGCGAAAAAATCTACGAGCACCGGTTCTTCACCGCCGACCAGCTCGTTGAACTTCGCGTTCATTTTTTGACCATGGGCTTGCGGGCGGCGGTCCATGCAAGGATTCCGCCCTGAAGGTGGTAGACCTTGGTGAATCCGGCCGCCTTGAGCTGGGCAATGGCTTGGCCGCTGCGCCCGCCGGAACGGCAGTACATATAGATGGGCTTGTTCTTGCCCAGCGCGGACATTTTGGCCACGAAGGCGGCGTCGTAGTAGTCGATGTGCTTCGCCCCGGCAATGATACCTTCGGCCACTTCTCCCGGAGTGCGAATGTCGACGAGGATGCCCTTTTTGGACTCGCGCTCAAACGACCCTACATCAAGGTTTTGAGCGGACATGATTCCGCTTGAGGCGAAGACAAGCAGTCCGACGATCCAGGCGCGTAGGGGAATCCGGGATCTGCCTGTGGGTGCGTGGGGGAATGGGTATTGCTTCATGTTGGATTAACCGGCCATAGTGTGGTAGACCGCCTGAACGTCTTCGTCTTCTTCAATTTTCTCGAGGAGCTTTTCCACATCGGCCTGCTGCTCGGCCGTCACCGTCTTGGTGTCCATCGGAATGCGTTCAAAACCCGAGGTGAGGATTTCGATTCCGCGCTCTTCAAGAGCCTTGGTGATGGCACCGTACTCGCTGAACGGGGCGTACATGAAGATGGTGTCGACGTTTTTTTCTTCGTCATGCTCAATAAAGAGCTCTTCGACGCCGAAGTCGATCATCTCGAACTCAAATTCCTCGAGGTCAATCGTGCCTTTGGGGATTTTGAAGTTGCACTTTCGCTCAAACATGAATTCAACCGAACCGCTGGTGCCGAGGCTGCCGTTGTATTTGTTAAAGTAGGAACGCACGTTGCCGACGGTTCGGGTGGCGTTATCGGTCGCGGTTTCGACGAGGATGGCAATTCCGTGCGGACCGTAGCCCTCGTACACCATCTCCTTGTAGTCGGCCTGGTCCTTGCTCGTGGCGCGCTTGATAGCACGTTCCACGTTGTCTTTGGGCATGTTGGCGTCGCGGGCGTTCTGCATCAGGGCCTTTAGGCGCGAATTGGCCTCGGGGTTCGGGCCGCTCTCCTTCACGGCCATGATGATGTCCTTACTGATGCGGGTGAAGACTTTGGCCATCGAGGACCAACGCTTCATTTTGCGAGCCTTGCGGTATTCAAATGCGCGTCCCATGGGGAATTTCTGTTTCGTGGTATTTGGACTGCAAACCTACGGCAGCAGGTGCCTATTCTACCGTCCAGGTGCGGCCGGAGTGCAGGACTTCCTGCAGCGGTCGGGTTCCCGCCTGGTGCCCCGCGGCGAAGACGGGGCGCTCGGCCGCGTAGAGCACGCCAAAGGGGCGCAGTTCGCCCACAAGTTCTGCCAGGGCAAAAGCCTTGAGGCGGTCGCTGGGGTCGTGAATCCAGGCGTCGGCGAGGCCAAAACCTGGGCCCAACGGGCGAATTTCGGGCCGGCCGGCGTTCCAGGCGAGGGCGTGGGTGGGTTCCGATCCGCCCCAGGCAATGGGTTTACCCGCTTCCAGGAATATGGCGTGCAGTGCCTGCGTCGATTTGTCGGTCCAAGTCTCAAAGGCTCCGTCGTGAAAGACGTTGCAGTTTTGGTAGATTTCGAGCAGCGCGGAACCTTGGTGGGCCTGGCTCTGAGTAAGGAGGTCGCGAAGGTGGGCCGGATTGCGGTCCATGCTTCGGGCAACCCAGGTTGCACCGGCTCCGAGCGCCAGAGTAAGCGGATTCAGCGGATGGTCGACACTTCCGCGGGGGGTCGACTTCGTCACCTGTCCCCCTTTGCTCGTGGGCGAAAACTGGCCTTTCGTCAGCCCATATATTTCGTTGTTGAACAGCAAAATAGGCACGTTCAGGTTGCGGCGCAGGGCATGGATGAGGTGGTTACCTCCGATGCTCAGGGCGTCGCCGTCGCCGGTGATGATCCACACGTCGAGGTCGGGATTGGCCAGCTTAATGCCGGTGGCCACCGCCGGCGCCCGGCCGTGCAGCGAGTGAATGCCGTAGGTGTCGACGTAGTAAGGCAGGCGGCTGCTGCACCCGATTCCGCTCACCACCACCGTGCGGTCGGGATCGGCGCCGGTGCTCGCGAGCACTTCGGTGAATTGCTTCAGGATGCTGTAGTCGCCGCAGCCCGGGCACCAGCGAACCTCTTCAGCGCTTTGGAAGTTCTTGGCGGTCAGTTCCATAGCGTAGCAAGTTCTTCTGAGGTGAAGGGCTGGCCAGTGGTTTTGCACACCGACTCCACCGGGCGCGCCCAAAGCCCCTGAAGGTGATGCGCCAGCTGGCCTTCGTTCATTTCAATGACGACCACGCGTCGGTAGCGGTCGACCGTGGGCTTGAGCTCCGCATGCAAGGGGTGCAGGTGGCGCAGGTGGATGTAGTCCAGCATCTGGCCCTCGGCGGCGCGGCGTTCGACGTCGCTGCGCACCGCTCCGTAGGTGGAGCCCCAGGCCAAGACGAGGGTTTCGGAGCCGGGGCAGCGCTGGACCCATTCCAAGGGCCCATAAAGTCGGATCGCCGCGTCGACTTTGGCGGCGCGGGCGCGGACCATGGCCTGGTGGTTGGCCGGCTCGTAGCTGATGCGGCCGCTCCCATCTTCGCCCTCAAGTCCGCCAATGCGGTGGGCACCTCCCGGGGTGCCGGGCGCCACCCAGGGGCGCACGCCGTGGGCATCTCGGGCATAGGGCGCTTCCCCTGCCGTGCCGCGGGGAGGTGTAATACGGGGCAATTCGCTTAGGTTTGGAATGCGCCAAGGCTGGGCGCTGCCGGCGAGGTAGGCGTCGGAGAGCAGGATCACCGGCGTCATGCACTCTACGGCAATTTTGGCCGCCAAGAGGACCGCATCAAAGGCGTCCGCCGACGTTCGGGCTGCAAGCACCGGAATCGGCGCTTCGCCGTGACGGCCGTGGAGCGCAAGGCCCAGGTCGCTTTGCTCCGTCTTGGTGGGCAGTCCCGTTGAGGGTCCGCCCCGCTGCACGTCGATGAGCACCAGGGGAAGCTCAGTCATGACCGCAAGCCCGAGGCCCTCGGCCTTTAGGCTCAAGCCAGGGCCTGAGGAGGCCGTAACCCCAAGTCCGCCCGCAAAAGAGGCCCCTAGGGCCGAAGTCACCGCGGCGATTTCGTCTTCGGCCTGAAGCACGGTAACGTACTCGGGCTGCATTTTGGCCAATTCGTGCAAAATGTCTGAAGCGGGCGTAATCGGGTAGCTCGAGTACAGTAACGGACGACCCAGCTGGTGGGCCGCCGCCGCGAGGCCCAGCGCCACCGCCTGCGACCCGTTGATCGTGCGAAAGGTTCCGCGCTCGGCGCCGTAATGCTCCAGCGTCACTCGGTAATCCTGGACCTCAAGCGTCTCGGCGAAGTGAAGCCCCGCCTTGAAGGCCATGAGGTTGGTCTCGTCGCCGCGAAAAACCGCCCGAAGCTCGGCCTCGACCACCGCAGCCGGCATACCGTACATCCAAGTCAGTACCCCCAATACTAGCATGTTGCGGGAGCGCATTTTGTCGCGCTGCCCCAGCGAAACCTCGGCAAGCGCTCGGGCCGTGAGGTCCTTCAGGGGCAGCTCGAGCACCCGAAAGCGTGCGCGGGCTGAATTCAAAAGGTCGGCATCGGCGGGGAGCTTGGCGAGGGCCAGGCTGCGCGCGTCAAATCCCTCGGAGGCTGCGATCAAAAGGCCTCCGGGCTTTAGCTGGTGCGCGTACTTGGCGTAGGCGGCGGCATTGAAGGCCACGAAGCAGTCGGCAAGCGCTCCGGGGTCGTGGATGGCGTGGCCCGCGATGCGAAACTGAAATCCCGAAACCCCGCTCACGGTGCCCTGCGGCGCCCGAATCTCGGCCGGAAAATCCGAAAGGGTGCGCACGTCCCGTCCCGACTGGGCCGCGGCGCGAACCATTTGGCCGCCGAGCAGCTGAATTCCGTCGCCGGAATCCCCCGCGAGCAGCACTACTACGCTAGACTCCATGATCTAATGCAACGACCTCCTCGATCTCGGGAGCATGGCTGCGTACGCTGTTCTCGACGCCGAGCTTTAGAGTCGTTTGGTTGACGCTGCAGCCGTGGCAGGCGCCCAGCAGCCGAACAAACACGCGCGGAGCCTCAATTTTCACGAGCTCGATGCCTCCCCCATCGCTCTCGAGGAAGGGCCGCACTTCGGCGAGGGCCTTTTCTACGCGGGCTTCGAGGGTCATACGTCGCGCTTTTGGGTTTTGCATCCCGCCATGGTCGTGATGCGCACGGCCTCGGTCGGCGGAAGGTTGGTCACGCGGTCCGCCAAGGCCGAAACCACGTTGCGGGCCATTTCGGTGAAGGCGTCGCGCACGGCACCGTCCTGCTGCAGTGCCGCAGGTCGGCCCACGTCGCCCGCCTCGCGAATGCTCTGCACCAACGGAAGCTCGCCCAAGAAGGGCACGTCGAGCTGCTCGGCGAGGTTGCGGGCCCCATGGCGACCAAACAGGTGGTACTGCTCGTCGGGGTGTGCCGGCGGCGTGAAGTAGGCCATGTTCTCGACGATGCCGAGCACGGGAATTTGGATGGCGTCCATGCGGAACATTCCGACTCCTTTACGAGCGTCCGCTAGAGCCACCGCCTGCGGCGTGCTCACCACTACGGCGCCCGTCACCGGCAGCGCCTGAACCAGGCTCAAGTGAATGTCGCCCGTGCCCGGGGGAAGGTCTACCAGCAAAAAGTCCAGCTCGCCCCAATGGGTCTCCTGAAGCATTTGGTTTAGGGCCTTAGTCGCCATCGGTCCGCGCCACACCACCGCTTGATCGGTTCCGGCAAAAAATCCGATCGACATAATTTTCACGCCGTAGGCCTCGACCGGGTCCATCTTGCGGACGCCGTTGACCTCGATTCCGCCCGGATTGGCGCGCTGGACGTCAAACATGATGGGCATACTGGGGCCGTAAATATCAGCGTCAACCACGCCCACACTGACACCCATTTGGGCCAGCGAAACGGCCAAGTTGGCGGTGACCGTAGACTTACCCACCCCACCCTTGCCGGACGCCACGGCAATCACGTGCTCGACGCCGGGAATGGGCTTACCGCGCAGCACATTGGCCTGCTCGGCCGGGGCCGTCGTGCGCACCTCCAGGTTGACTTTGACTGCCACTTTGGAATCAATCGTGTGCACCGCTTTCATGAGGTCTACCTCAAGGCGTTTTTTTTGAGCGAGGGCGGCGCTGTCGCTCACCACATCCAGCTCAACTTCGCCGCCGAAGATTTGAATATTCTTAATGTGGCCGGATTCCACAAGCATTCCATTGCCGCTGGCGTTGGCAACCTGCTTGAGCGCATCCATTACGGCGGATTTGGTCATAGCGGCAAAGGTAGCATCTACAGCTCCGCGCCGCAGATGACGTTAGTCAATAGTCGTAAGTTCGGCCGGGAGCTTTTTGTTCGCCAACTGACCGCAGGCCGCGTCGATGTCTTTGCCCCGCGAGTGGCGGACTTTGGCCACGACTCCGACGCGCGCGAGCCCGTCGACGTAAGCCTGAAGGGCCTCGGGCGACGCCTGGCGAAAGCGCTCGTCGCCGATGGCGTTGTACTCAATGAGGTTGACTTTGCACGGAACCCGTTTGGCCAGCTCCACCAGGGCCCGCACGTCCTCGGGCTGGTCGTTGACGTCGCGCCAGACTACGTACTCAAACGTCACCTTGCGTTTGGTGGCCGCGTACCAGTACTCGAGGCTAGATCGAAGCTCCGCAATTGGAGCCACGTCGTTGACCGGCATGATTTGAGCCCGCACTTCGTCCCGCGCCGAGTGCAGCGAAACCGCAAGGTTGAACTTCACCCCGTCGTCGGCGAGCTTGCGAATCATCTTGGGCAGGCCCACCGTGCTGAGCGTGATGCGCTTCGGCGACAGCCCTAGCCCCTTGGGAGAGGTAATGCGGTCTATGGCCTCGAGCGTGTTTTTGTAGTTCCTCAGCGGTTCGCCCATGCCCATAAACACGATGTTGGTGAGCGGACGCCCAAACTCCGCCTGTCCCTGCTCGTGAATGGCCCGCACCTGGTCGTAAATTTCGTCGGGCTCGAGGTTGCGCATGCGCTTGAGCCGGGCCGTGGCGCAAAACGCGCAGCCCATGGCGCAGCCAACTTGGCTGGAAACGCAGGCAGTGATGCGCTTTTCGGTCGGAATCAGCACGCTCTCCACCACCAATCCGTCGTGAAGCCGCACAGCGTTCTTCAGCGTCCCGTCGCTAGACCGCTGCACCGATTCGATGCGCTGGGGGCGGAATTCAAACTCTTCGGCCAGCTTCGTCCGCAACGCCTTGGGCAGGTTGGACATGTCGTCGAAGCTCTGGGCTCCTTTGGCCCAAAGCCAGTCATAGACCTGGTCCGCCCGGTAGGCGGGCTCGCCCCAGGACGCAAAATGCGCGCGCACCTCGTCGCGGCGAAGGCTTCGAAAATCGGGCTTGTCTGGCATCAGTTGCGCTCCGGGCGAAGGCTCATGAACACCCACTTTCGGCGCTTGATTCCCGGTATCACCGCTTCTCCCGGCAGACCCAGGTAGCTCCGTCCGCGTTGGGGAATGAGCACGGCGCGCTCCTTGCGGTTGTCAATCAGGGGTACGTAGTCTAGACTTCCGTCGGGCTTCAAGGTGACCTGCGCCAGGACGGCGTTGGTCGGTTTGTTCATAATGCGGGGGGCTTGGCGATCTGCCCAGCGCTTGTCGTTGCCCTTGGCGTCGTTGAACAAGAAGTTGAAGTTCTCGCCGTCGCGCGCCACTAAAAATCCAGAGCGGTATCCGCCGTCGTTCACCGAATACTGCTTTTTGGGGATCACCGAAACGCGCTCGATGGCACCCTCGCCGTCGACCATCATCGCCCAAATGTTGTCGTAGTAGTAGTAGTAGGTGGTAACAGTTCCGTTTCGCGTTTGGGTGGTCACCACAACCATGTCATAGTCCTCCATCAGCACCAAGCTTCCGCCACCTTCGCGGGGCAAAATTCCACGGAATACGTAGGTCTCGTTGGCCAAACCTCTGCGGCGCGCGCGGGCCGTGCCGTCGCGACGGCCGTCGTTCAGGTAGTCAAATTCCTTAAGGTTTTTAAAATCCGAAGAGCTGCGCTCAAGGGTCTTTTGGTCAAGGGTCAGGTAGAACATTCCGCTCGTGGACCCGTAGCGCTTGTCCGAATACATGCCGCTAACAGCCACTTTGCCCGCGACCTGGTCGGTTTCGACGCCGATGCCGCCCACCACGTACTTGTCCGTCATTCCGAGGTCCACTTCTTGAAACACCTCATCGTTGGGGTCGGCGTGCAGGATGAAGAACTCGCGGTTCGGGGCAAAGAGCTTAGCTTTTTCGTTTTTCTCGCGGTCAGGACTGCGCGACGCCAGTACGTACACGTCACCGTTCAGCGCGTAGTCCACATCAGCTAAAGCGACCCGACGCATTTCGTGGTCCACTTGAACCGAGGCGCCCCCCATCGGATTCCCTTCGCGGTCAAAGCGCTTGACTTCGACGCGCAGGTCCTCTTTGCGGTCCTCTCCCGGAAAGCTCACGACCGCAAAACTGGTTGCGTCAAGGTTCCAGCTAATTCGAAAGTCGCCCATGGTCCAACGCTTGGCCGAAATCCGCACGAGTTCAATGAAGTCAGAAAAGTTGCCCTCGGGATCGATCGTGCGCATCAACACGTAGCGCAGGTCGTCGGCCTTGGAATAGGCTTGGTAGAACACGTAAGTGGTCGGACCAAAGGTTACCATGCTGTGGAACCCGACCGGCGCGTCGCGGTAGCGGTCAATGATCTCCTCAATTTGCCAAACTTGCGTCATCGTTTCGCGGTCGTAGCGCGCGTAAAAATTCTTTGGCTTGCGAAGCAACTTGAAGTAGCTGCCGTAGGTCATAAAGTAGGCTGAATCCAGGCTGGTCACGTAGTCCAACTGAATTTCGCGGTCCTTGTAGCTGCGGCTCCACCGCACTTCAAAACTCTGCGGCATCTGGGCCCAAAGGTTGGCGCAGCTGAGCACCACTAGGGTGACGAAAGAGGTCAATCGGTTCATAAGATCAAAAGTACAGCAATTCATATGGCAAGAAATTTGCCGAAATCCGGCAAAGTATCTTTACTCCATGATTGCACGCCTTCTTTTGGCCACTTTGGCCGTGACCTTGGCAACCTCGGCTACCGCCCAAGTCACTGTGAAACGTTACAGCGTCGACGGCACCACCACCACTACCAGCGAAAGTCGAAATACCGAACGAAACCGACAGCGCCAACTCAACCGCTACCCTACTGCGCTGAAATTCAACGTCGCCCCCTTCTTTGCGGGGCATTATCCAATCTCGGTGGAGTACCGCTTGAGCCCCTACGTCACGGCCGAAGCCGGGCTGGGCCTCACCACGCACAACAGCCTAGACGCCTTCATCAACGAGGCCGTGGTATGGGACAACAATGCCTTTTATGCCGCGAAAAGCCGAGTGCGCCCAGGTTCCAGCCAAACGTTCAATTTCAAAGTATTTCCGGGCGGAGACTCCTACGACGACGGATTTTACCTCGGATTCTTCATCCAAAACCGACGCTACAACAAGCTGTTTACAGGAGCAGACCAGAACTTCACTAGCTTCAAGCAGAACTTCGACCAAGGCCTGATGATCGGTACCCAGCTGCGCTCCAGCGAACGCGTCATGGTGGATTTGAGCATGGGACTTTCCAACCGTTACGTCAACTTTCCCATGGTACTCCAAGACTACACGATTGATCCCGTAACCGGCCAGGAGCGCTACGTCGCGCGGCTTGACGAAACGCAGGACGGACGCAGCCAGAACATCGGCTTTTTTGTGGGCATCAAACTCGGCTACCTCCTGGCGGCCGCACGCTAAGGCCCAGCGTCACCAAATTAAAAAGGCCGGCCCGCGAGGGTCGGCCTTTGTTTTTAGTCCGAAATCCGCACTACACAAAAAGCAGCGCGTCGCCGTAGCTCAAGAAGCGGTACCCTTCTTTGACCGCCGTGCGGTAGACGTCCATGGTGAGTTCGTAGCCCGCAAACGCCGCCGTCAGCATGAGCATCGTCGATTGGGGCGCATGAAAATTCGTAATCATGCTGTTGGCCACCGTGAACTCGTGCGGCGGAAAAATGAACTTCGACGTCCACCCGTTGCCCGCCTTGATGCGGTGGTCGGTGATGGTCGAGGACTCCAGCGAGCGAATGACGCTCGTGCCCACGGCGCAAACGCGGCGCTTCTCGGCCTTGGCCTGATTCACGCGCTCGGCGGTTTCAGGGTAAATCCAAAACTGCTCGGACTCCATTTTGTGCTTGCTGAGGTCTTCGACTTCAACTTGGCGGAACGTACCCAAACCCACGTGCATCGTCATTTCGACAGTATCGACACCCTTGATTTCCAGCTTTTTCATCAGGTTTTTGCTGAAGTGCAGCGAGGCCACGGGGGCAGCCACGGCACCCTCTACTTTGGCGAAAATGCTCTGGTAGCGCTCTTCGTCAGAGGCCTCCAGGGGGCGCGTGATGTACTTGGGGAGCGGCGTTTCGCCCATCTCCTTGAGCTTTTGGCGGAATTCTTCGTAGCTGCCGTCGAACAAGAAACGCAGGGTGCGTCCGCGCGACGTCGTGTTGTCGATGACCTCGGCCACTAGGCTGTCGTCGTCCCCAAAATAAAGTTTGTTCCCGATGCGGATTTTGCGTGCGGGATCCACTAAAACGTCCCAGAGGCGGCTTTCGGCGTTGAGCTCGCGGAGCAAAAAGACCTCGATCAAGGCGCCGGTCTTCTCCTTATTTCCCCACATGCGGGCCGGAAAAACCTTGGTGTTGTTGATCACCAGAAGGTCGCGCGGCTCAAAAAAGTTGGCCAGGTCGCGAAAGTAGTGGTGCTCCATGCTTCCCGTTTCTCGGTTGACCACCATCAGGCGAGCGTCGTCACGGAAGTCAACAGGGTGCTGCGCAATCTGCGCCTCGGGCAAATCGTAGCCAAAATGGGAAAGCTTCATTTTCATAGGGGGCAAAGGTACCCTTTTGAACTAGGCCTTGTCAAGTGTGAACCCAAATTGCTCCTTTGGGGTTACCTTAAGACTATGGGAACGGACTTAGAACGCGTACTTCTCGAACGAAGCGCCCAGGACGGGGCGGCATGGGAAGATTGGCTGGCCGAAGACACGGCGCAGCGCTCCAAACTTGAATCGCCCTTTCAGCGCCAAGGGGCCCTTCCACTCTCTGCAATGAACCGGGACCGCATCCTCCACGAGCGGCACCTGCAGTCCCTGTGCGTCGACTACCGGCTGCGCTTTTTGGACGCCAACCACTTCGCGGGCCGCATCCCCTACGAAGCCGTTTCGGCTATGGAGCGCCTGGACGCCGCCGCAGGCGAGCGCTTGAACGGATACAAAATCGTGGCGCCGGCGTCGATGTTCCGCCTGAGCTACCAAGACAAGGACCCCTTGCTCATGTTGGACTTGGGCAACGGCTACTACTACCTCGTGCACAAGTGGGGCGGCGAAGTCAACCCCCTGCGCCGGATGCTGATGTACCCCCTGCGGTCGTTTCCCAGCATGCTGCGCAGCGTCTTGGGATTTTGCGCTCTCGTGGCGGCCCTAGTCCCCGAATCCTGGCTCGGCGAGCATTCCGGATTCGTGCGCATCATTTTCTTCTTTTACCTGCTCTTTGCGACGTCGGCGATGACGGCACTCTACGGATTTTCTCGGGCCAAAAACTTCAGCGAGAACCTCTGGACGTCGCGCTACGACGACTGAATCGCCGCGAGCACCTCTTCGATGGAGTGCATGGAGGTAAACGGCGCCACGCTCGTGCGCCGCAGCGACGTCAGGTAGGCTCCGCAGCCCAAATGCTCGCCAAGGTTGTGCGCCAGCGAACGTATGTAGGTACCCTTGCCGCAGTGCACGGTCAGCTCGCAGTGCTGGTCGTCCAGGGGGCGGAACGCCAGGGCGTCAATGCGCACGCTCCGGGGCTGCAGCTCGGCCACTCGGCCGGTGCGGGCGAGGTCGTAGGCTCGCGCTCCATCGATTTTCACCGCGCTGTATTGGGGCGGAACCTGCATCACCTCCCCGGTGAAGGCCGCCGTGAGTTCGGCGACCGTCGCTTCGCCCAGCGAGGGCAGCGGTTTGCCCGTGGGCACTTCGGGGGTCTCGGCGTCGAAACTGGCCGTGACCGCGCCCCACTTGACCACGGCCACATAGGCCTTGGCGCCGGCCATCACCGATTCGATTTCTTTGGTCTTGCGGCCGACGGCGAGCACGAGCATGCCGGTGGCCAAGGGGTCTAAGGTTCCGGCGTGGCCGATCTTGATGCGGGTTCCGTAGCGTCGTTTGAGGGCGTTGCGCACCTTGGCGACCACGTCGAAGGACGTCCATCCCAGGGGCTTGTCGACGGCGAGCCAAAAACCAGTCCGCGCTTCGTCGAGGGTGTCGGGTACCCTTACGCCAGCGCCGTCCACAAACTCGCGAGGCCGCCTACGGCAAAGCAGTAGTAGGCGAAGTACTTAAGTTTGGCGCGCTTGACCATCTGAATCATGGTGCGGCAGGCCCAGAGTCCGGTAATGAAGGCAGCGACAAAACCGACCATCAGCGGGAGCAGCAGGGTATCTGAGGCCGATTCGGGATTCGCCGCCATGTCGACCACGTCGAGCAGCATTTTGCCCAAAATCACGGGAACGACCATGAGGAACGAAAAGCGCGCGGCTTTTTCGCGGTCAATGCCCAGCAGAACGCTCGCCGAAATGGTTGCTCCGCTGCGTGAAATGCCAGGCAGAATGGCGATAGCTTGGGCGATGCCCACGGCAAAGGCGTCTCCGAGCGAAACTTTTTTGTGGGTCTTCTTGGCTTGGTCGGCCATGAGCA
>SYCM01000137.1 GCA_005786915.1 Bacteroidota bacterium
AACCGATCGGCATGGGACCCCAGCCAGTCCGTGCCCCCCGAATGGCGAGCCCACCACGATCTTCGCGAGCTGGACGCCCGCTTGGATCGCCACGGTATTCCGCGCTGGGGCGACGCGTTGGCCGACGATTTTCCGTGGCCGGCCAACCGCCGCGAAGCACTCGAGCTCCTCGCCCACTTTGTGGCGTACGGCCTTTCGAAGTTTGGTCGCTTTCAGGATGCGCTGGCCGAGAACCAAGATTTTTTGTTCCACAGCCGAATTTCGTTTGCCCTGAATACCAAAATGCTTCATCCGCGCGAAGCAATTGAAGCGGCCGAAGCGGCTTGGCGCCGCGACCCGCAGACCTACCCGCTGCCTGCCGTCGAGGGATTTATCCGCCAAATTCTCGGCTGGCGCGAGTACGTTCGCGGCATTTACTGGGCCCAAATGCCCGAGTACGCCGACCTCAACTACTTTAACCACCAGCGTCCACTCCCCGACTGGATGTACACGGGCAAAACCCAGATGCGCTGCATGCAGGTCGCGGTGGGCCAAAGCCTCCGCACCGCCTACGCCCACCACATCCAGCGGCTCATGGTGGTGGGCAATTTTGCGTTGCTCGCCGGGCTGGACCCGCGCGAGCTCGACGCCTGGTACCTCGGAATCTACATCGACGCCCTCGAGTGGGTCGAAATGCCCAACACCCGCGGAATGAGCCAGTTTGCCGACGGCGGAATCGTCGGAACCAAGCCTTACGTCAGCAGCGGCGCCTACCTTCACAAGCAAGGAAACCACTGCGGAAATTGCGCTTATTCGGTCCACGAAAAAGTCGGGCCCAAGGCATGCCCCTTCAACGCACTGTACTGGCACTTTTACGTGCGGAATCGGCACTTGCTCGAGCGCAACCCCCGAGTCGGTATGGTCTACCGAACCTGGGACAAAATGAAGTCCGACCACCGCGAAGCGCTACTTGAACAAGCTGAATTTAATTTAAACAATATCAATAAATTATGATTGTTTGGTGGCTGCGAAACGACCAGCGCCTGAGCGACAACCCGTGCTGGGAGGCCGCGCGCGAACTGGCCGCCGAATCCGGGGCCGAAGTGCACGCCGTCTTCGCGTGGAACGGGCTCGAACGGGCCCAAGGTCTGGGCGGAATTCCGCGCATGAGTCCCCAACGGATTGCATGGATTCGAGAAGGACTTGAGGCACTCGCCCGCGAACTCCGACAATGGAAGGTGCCCTTGCACCAAACAGAAGGAAGTATTTTGGATTGGCTGAACGCGAACCGCCCCGAAACCCTCGTGTACAGCCGAGCAGTCGCCTACGACGAACGGAAGCAGGAGGCTGAAGTGGCCGCCCTGGGCCTCAATGTTCGGCGGTTTTGGACCCACACGCTCCTGACTCCGGACCAAATTCCCGGAGGCCTCGACCGGCTATCGCCCACCTTCACGCCATTCAGGCACCGAGTGGAGCGTGAAGCGTTTCAATTTGATCTTAACGCGCCTGCGGTGGAACTGGACGTCACGAGCCCGACGTCCTCCCTCCAGGCGTTTCCCTTTGACGCGGGCGAGGCCGCGGCTTTGGCCCGACTGAACGCCTACCTCGCCCATCCCGACGGTGCTGCCTCCTATAAGTCACGCCGGAACGGCCTGCTTGGCTCTGAGTTTTCCACAAAATTCTCTCCCTGGCTGGCTTCAGGTGCGCTCAGCCCCCGACGCATATGGCAGGCCTGCCTTGACCTCGAGGACGCGCTCGGCGGCAGCCTTGAAGTTGAGTGGATACGTGTCGAGTTGCTGTGGCGCGAGTACTTTCAGTGGGTGGCATACACAGCGGGCGCCTCGCTGTTTCGCAAGCGCGGATTTCGCGAGGTTCCGCCCCGAAACGGATTCAACGCCAAGGCCTTCCAGCGCTGGATCGACGGCACCACCGGAGACGCGCTGGTCGACGCGGGCATGCGTGAACTGGCCGAAACAGGTTTCAGCAGCAACCGTGCCCGGCAAAACCTAGCGTCGTACCTCATTCACGACCTAGGGCTCGACTGGCGGTACGGGGCGTCCTATTTTGAGTCGCAACTGCTTGATTACGACCCGGCGAGCAACTGGGCCAATTGGGCCTACCTCGCCGGCGTGGGCAACGATCCGCGCCCGGTTCGCCGCTTCAACACAGCCAAGCAGGCCGCGGACTACGACGCCGACGGTGCGTTTCGCGCGCTTTGGCTCGGCGCCTAAAACGCCCCAAGTTCCGCGCTAAATTGCGGCATGCAAAACGACCTCAAAATCATTGCCCTTTACGTCCGCGGGTTGTTTTACCGGTTTGACAATCCGCGGGGCGGAATTCGCTTGAATGATTCGTTGCTAATCCAAGAAATGCTGCGACGGCGCGTACTGGCACCGCACCCGCTCGACGACACCCGCGGAATTCTAACCTTGCGCGGGGAACGATGCGCCAAAGACATCGTTCACAAGCTCATTCGGCCGCTGCTCTACATCATTTTCAGCGCTTTGTTGGCTTTGGTCTTGTTTCGGTCGTGACCCGAAACACCCTAATGCGCGCATGCGTCATGGCCGCGTGGGGATTGGCCACGCCGGCCCTCCGAGGACAGACGCAAGTATGGATGGCCTCAACCCTCAAGATTGACCTAACGAAGCGTTTGGATTTTTCAACCTCATTGGAGCAGCGCTGGAGGACGGTCGAATTCCAGCACTTTGCTGATTTGCGCCTCGCCTACACCAATCGGTTCAACCTCAAAGGGTTTTATGAATTCCGCGCGCCCCTGAATTCCAACGTCCGCCCCCGCCACACCCTGGCCGTCGAGCAAAAATTCAAGGTTAAAGGGTTCGGTACCCGAATCGCCGACGTGACGCTCGGCGCCCGATACCATGTGAACCGGGCAGCCTCCGTGCGCTACGGAATCTACCTGGAACGCAAATGGGGCCGATGGGTACCTGAAGCCAGTGCCGAGGCGTGGCTGGAACAGTTTACCCCTGCCTCGCCCTTACGGCGCACCCGGTTCATTGCCGGAATCAACTACTTCCCCGCGAAAAAATGGCGCGCCTCCTTGGCGTACGGCCTCCAGCACGACTACCGCGCTTTAGGCGACCTCGAAGAGACCTTTCCTGTAATTCGCTTGGGTTTGCGCTACGCGCCCTAGTTCCAGTCGAACTGCGCGAGTTCGGAACGACGCACGCTGAACTGCTGACCCGTCGCCAGGTTTTTCAGCTGCACCCGGTCGTCCGCCTGCTCGATGGCACCCGTCAGCGCCACCCAGGCCGCACCAATGCGCTCGGCGTGCTCAAATTGCTTTTTGATCTTTGCCGGCTCAGGGTAAAGTGCCGTGCGGACGCCCGCGGCTCGAAGATCTGAAGCCACGAGGTAGGCATAATCCGCTTCTGATTCGCTAAACTGTACCACCAGCACCTGAGGGCCCGAAGACAAATTCGGAATTCGGCCCAACTCCTCCAAGCATAGTACGATGCGGTCCAGCCCAAAGCTAATGCCCACTCCGCTCAATCCGGGAACGCCAAAAATGCCCGTGAGGTTGTCGTAGCGGCCTCCGCCGCCCACGCTGCCCATGGCAACTTCGGTGGCCTGGACTTCAAAAATGCAGCCAGTGTAGTAGTTGAGCCCTCGCGCGAGCGTGATGTCGAGAACGAGGTCCCCTGAGCGCCCGGCGCGCTCCGTGAGCCACTCAAGTTCGTCCAAGGCCTGCATGCCCCGCTCTGAAGCGGACAGCCATTGACGCATCTGCGCCAGGGTTGACCCCAAGTCGCCCGAAGTTTGCAGAGCAGGCTCTAGAGCCGCGCACTGAGCATCCGTAAAGCCGCGTTCCCGCCACTCGGCGCGCACGCCGTCGGGCCCCACCTTGTCAAGTTTATCGAGGGCAACCGTGAACTCGACGAGTCGGTCGGAGATGCCCGCCACTTCGGAGATTCCGGCCAACAAGCCGCGGTGGTTCACGCGAACCTCCACCTTAAGCCCGAGTGCGGCAAATGCCTCATGGTACATTGCTACGAGTTCCACCTCTTGCCATAAGCTCTTGCTACCTACGACGTCGGCGTCGCACTGATAAAACTCACGAAACCTTCCCTTTTGCGGATTGTCGGCCCTCCAAACGGGCTGAATTTGGTAGCGGCGGAAGGGCATCGCCAACTGACCGGCGTGCTGCGCCACGTAGCGCGCAAACGGCACGGTCAGGTCGTAACGCAAGGCCTTATCGGCCAATTCAGTCGCCTTGGGCTGCTTGGCGTCGGCCACCGACTTCATAAAGTCGCCCGAACGCAAAATCTTAAAAATCAGACGGTCGCCTTCTTCTCCGTACTTGCCCATCAACGTGTCCAAGTTCTCGAACGAGGGCGTTTCGAGCGGCGAGAACCCGTAGCGCTCAAATACCGACTGAAGCACGCCCACGACGTAGCGGCGGCGCAGCACGTCTGCGGCGGCAAAATCGCGGGTTCCTTTAGCGGGGCGGGCCTGGCTCACTTAACTAACTTTTTGTACTTGAACTTCTTGGGTTCGAGTCCACCCCCAAGGCGCTTCTTCTTGTTTTCTTCGTAGTCGCTGAACGAGCCCTCGAAGTAGTACACTTCTGAGTCGCCCTCAAAGGCCAAAATGTGGGTGCACACCCGGTCGAGGAACCAGCGGTCGTG
>SYCM01000138.1 GCA_005786915.1 Bacteroidota bacterium
CCAGACCGTCTCGGTGACCACGTAGTTGACGTCGTGACCGATGAGGTCCATGAGGGCAAAAGGCCCCATGCGGAATCCGCCCAGTTCGGTAAGCGCCCAGTCAATAGTCGCCATGTCGGCCAGCTGCTCTTCAAAGAGGTGAAGGGCTTCGCCGTAGAACGGTCGCGCGATGCGGTTGACGAGAAATCCGGGGGTGTCCTTGGCCACCACGCCTACTTTGCCCCAGGCGGCCACCGCGACTACGCAGGCCTCGACGACTTCGGGGGCGGTGGCGATTCCGGGCACAATTTCAACCAGCGGCATCAATGGAGCCGGGTTAAAAAAGTGCAGTCCCACGACGCGCTCGGGGCGCTTCACGCCGGCGGCAATCGCCGAAACGCTGAGCGACGAGGTGTTGGTCGCCAAAATGCAGTCTTCGCGCACCACGTCGTCGAGGGTGGTGAAGACCGAGCGCTTGGCGTCGAGGTTTTCGTAAATCGCTTCGATGGCGAGGCTTACGTCGGCTGCTTCGCGAAGCACGTAGGCGGCGCTCAGTTGCTGGTTGTAGGCGGAACGCTGCGCGTCGCTGATTTTGCCCTTTTCGGCGAGCTTGTCCCAGACGGCGCGCACGCGTGCAATTCCGTTCTCGAGGGACGCGTCTTGGGTGTCGTACAATAGGACTTCCCAGCCGGCCTCGACGAGGACTTGGGCGATGCCTCCGCCCATGGCTCCGGCGCCGACGACCATGGCTTTTTGGTTGAAGAATCGGGGACTCATTGGCCGCGGAATTGAGGTTGGCGTTTCTCGAGGAATGCCGCTACGCCCTCGGCGAAGTCGGCAGTGGCTCCCGCGCGGTTTTGAAGGGCGCGTTCAAGCTCAAGTTGTTCGGCAAAGCCGTGAAACACGGAGGCGTTGAGGGCCTCTTTGGTAAGGGCCAGCGCCTCGGTGGGCATGGCGGCGAGCTTTTGGGCCACAGCCATGGCTTCGTCAGCCAAGGCGTCGTCTGCCACAACGCGGTAAATGAGCCCGTGGCGTTCCGCCTCTTCAGCCGAAACACTATCGGCCAGCATCATCCATGCGCTTGCTTTGGCGAATCCGGCGAGGCGCGGAAGGCTTAAGGTTCCGCCTGTGTCAGGAATCAGGCCAATCTTGCTGAAGGCCTGAATGAACTTGGCAGACTGTGCAGCCAGGACGACATCGCCCGCAAGCGCGAGGTTGGCGCCGGCCCCAGCTGCGACTCCGTTCACGGCAACCACGACGGGCTTGCGTAGGGAGCGAATTTGAAGCACGAGCGGGTTGTAGTGCTCGCTGAGGATGCGGTCAAGTCCAGGGCCCTGAGGATCAATGGCCTCGCTTAAATCCTGACCGCTGCAAAATGCCTTGCCGCTTCCGGTCAGAAGCACGGCGCGCACCTCGGGGTCGCGGTTGGCTTCAGCGAGGGCATGCTGCAGTTCGAGAGCCATTTCGCGGTGGAACGCATTAAACACTTCGGGGCGGTTGAGCGCTACGCGAAGGGTGCTGCCGTGCGTGGAAAGGTCGAGGAACTTATACATATTTCAATACAGAAATTAGGTCGTCGCGCAATTCGGCTTTAATGCGGTACCGGCGGAGGCGGCGGTCGTCTTCATTGGTTAGGCGCTCAATGAACGAAGGTACGCCCAAGAATTTCATGCCCTTTTCTTCGAGCTCGTGTATAGTGTTGCTCCGAATTTTGCGTTGGTTATCCCAGGTTTTTTCGTCAATACCTATAATCTGGTTAAGCTCTAGGGTGGTTATGCTTTGATCAGGGGTGAGCAGCATGAGGTGCGTGAAGAGCATTTTTTGAGGTGTGCTTAATGCCTGCGCGAAGAGTTGTTCAGAAACCGGGCGGGCTCTTTGGTAGCGCACGATGAGGACGGTAAGACCCCCGATTCCTATGATTAGTGCCGCAATGAGTTTGAGTTTGGATCGGATTTGATGAATCCAGTTTTCTTCGTAAATCGGTCCTAGCTCAATGTTCTCGGGATTTTGAAGCAGTTCTTCTACGCTTGTTCGAGTTATTTTGACGTGATCGTTCGTGGCGGTACTAGCGGTTTCAATAATGAGTACCCCCTGGGGATGTACCAGGACCCCGTTCATACCATCAAATGGCAGAGATTGGGTATTCGAAATGGGAGTTTCGATCAGTCGGTTTTCGACAAGGCTCCCCAAGAGCATCTTGTTTCGTTCAAAGACCAAATTCCACTCTCCATTCCAAGTAGATAAGCCTAATTGGTCCTGATTATTGAGCAAGTTAAGGTCGACCACGGGCGCACCCACGTACCGGTATGTGCGGTTGGCGAGGTCCACATCGTATACGCTAAAGGTCACCTCGGTTCCGTTGAACTCAGTGCGGCTTGAGACGACCATTCGCAGCTGTTGGGGGCCAAGTACGGAGTAAAAACCGTCGCCAAAACCCTCTACAATGTTGGGCGTCATGAATTGGCGCTCCCATTCGCGGAGCTCGGAATCGTAGTAAAGCGCGAGGTCGGTCACGCGCCATAGTCCGTACCCCCCGAGGCTCCATAGTTTTTGACCGTCGAAGTACTTGAGGGCCCCAAAGTTGTAGCCACTGAAGTACGTGCGGTCATGACGCTCTACTTTGCCGTTTCGGCGCATAAAGTAGACCACGCCGGACCCCGAGAAGTTAATAATTGTTGTATCTGCGGTTTGAAGTACGGTAGGCTGGGGATGTGCGTGCTGTCGAAAAAGTATGGGCAGCTCGGGTAGCGAATCGTAGGCTACCCATCGATTGTTGCTTAAGCAGGAGATGAGCCCTGTTTGAAAGTCAAGACGCTTCAGGCTGTCGTTGTGGTAGAGGAAGGAAATGCCAGCCTGATGGCTCTTGTTTATCGCCGTTTGACCCAATATTGGCCCTGAAAATAGTGCAGTAATAAGGAGCCAAGCCAGGCGTTTCATTTAGTGAAAATACGTGAAATAATTTTCTTCTCACAAATTCTCACAATTAATAGTATGCGATTTGGGTCTGTGTCGCAATTTTGCCTCGAAACCAATCAAGGCTTCACACCAAATCAACCTAAAAACCCTGGGCTCAGCACTCGGGGTTTTTTCATTTAATCCATTCGGATGCACCGATTAAATGCATTTAAACGCTTCAAACGGTTCCGCACAGTCAAGGCAGCGGTGAAGGGCTTTGCAGGCGGTAGAGCCAAACGCCGAGATGCGCTCGGTGTGGGTGCTGCGGCACTTGGGGCAGGCCAGGGGCTGGTGAAGTCCTAGAAGCGAGCGTTTGTCGCTGCTGCGCCGTGGAGGTGGAGCAATTCCGTAGTCGGCCAGCTTGCGCCGACCCTCTTCGCTGATCCAGTCGGTTGTCCAGGGGGGATCGAGCACCGTGCGCAGGTGCACGTTTCCAGCGCCAACTAGTTCTTCGAGTGCTTCCCGAACGTCGCGTTCGATGCGTTCGGTGGCGGGGCACCCTGTGTAGGTGGGAGTAAGGTCGACTTCGCAGCCCGCCTCTGTGAGGCGAATATCTCTTACAATTCCGAGGTCAAGCACCGAAAGCGCAGGCACTTCGGGATCGGGGACCCGGCTAAGGCGAAGTTCGAGTTCGGCGCGGGCTACCACGTGGCGTCGGGGTAAGCCCGAGGCAAGCTTTGCATTTCTGCCAAGAGGAACCCGAGCGATTCACTGTGAATACCCGACTTACCGCGCAACAGCTTGTGGGCAATCGACGGAAGCTCAAGGGTGGCCTTGGCGACGACTTCGCCTACGAGTTCGAGCCAGGTAGCCTTGAGCGAAGCCACGTCGGGACCCCATCCGCGCTCGAATGCCACGCGGT
The DNA here is from genome assembly GCA_005786915.1 of Bacteroidota bacterium. Lineage (GTDB taxonomy): Bacteria > Bacteroidota > Bacteroidia > Flavobacteriales > Schleiferiaceae > TMED14. The sequence goes on from SYCM01000138.1 coordinate 3,797, forward strand.
CCACCTCTGCGGGGGTGAACAGTTCTTCGACGAACGGAAAGTTGCGCGCCAAAGCCGCCGTCATGCGGCTGCGGCTTTCTTCAGTTCCGTCGCCTAAGCGAACCACCCAGTCGGCGCTGTGCTGTGCGTGGTAGGTGGCCTCTTTGAGCGCCTTGCGGGCAATGGCCGCGAGCTCGGTGTCGGTGGAATGCTGCAACGCCTCGAGTTGAAGCACGTGAAAGGCGTCAAAAAAGAACTGCCGTGCCACTGTGTCGGCAAAGTCGCCGTTGGGCTGCTCCACGAGCACGTGGTTGAGGAATTCTCGGTCGCTGCGCCAATAGGCAAGGTGATCTTCAGTACATCCGCCACCAATGCGCTTGGCCGCCAGCTGGTAGTACTGTCGGGCCACCCCCACGAGGTCGAGCGCCAGGTTGCTCAGGGCAATGTCTTCTTCGAGGATGGGGCCGTGTCCGCACCACTCGCTCAAGCGGTGACCAAGTACGAGCGCGTCGTCGCCCAGGTGCAGCAGGTACTGCACCGAGGGATCACATGTGTCCCACTTCATCGGGAATCTCGTAGAAGGTGGGGTGGCGGTAAACCTTGTCGTCAGAGGGGGCAAAAAGCACCTCTTTGGCGTCGGGCGCTGAAGCCACAATGTTGCTCGATAACACTACCCAAATGCTTGGTCCTTCGCTGCGCCGGGTGTCGACGTCGCGAGCGTTCTTAAGCGCCATTTCGGCGTCGGGCGCGTGAAGGCTTCCGGAGTGCTTGTGGGCTAGGCCGTTCTTAGAACGCACAAAGACCTCCCAGAGGGGCCATTGGTCGGGAGCGCTCACGCTGCTTGGGGTTTTGCTGCGGCATCGGAACTGCGGCGGGCAGCTTGCTTGGCAGCATAGGCCGAGGCGGCCTCGCGCACCCATGCGCCTTCGGCGTGGGCCTTTCGGCGAGCCTCAATGCGCTCGCTATTGCAGGGGCCGTTGCCGGCCACAACCGCAAAAAACTCATTCCAATCAATCGACCCAAAATCATGCTGGCCCAAAGCCTCATTCCACCTTAAATCAGCATCGGGAATCGAAAGCCCAAGAAACTTCGCCTGCGGAACCGTCTTATCCACAAACTCCTGGCGCAACTCGTCGTTCGACTTTCGCTTAATCCGCCAGGCCATGCTCTGCGCAGAATTGGGACTGTTGTCGTCGCTCGGACCAAACATCATCAACGAAGGCCAC
>SYCM01000139.1 GCA_005786915.1 Bacteroidota bacterium
GAACTGCACGTCTTTGATGATGTAGCCCACCCCGACGGTGATGTCTTTGGACTTGCTCTCGGTGAGCTGGTTGTTGGCCATGCTCAGGTTGAGCTGGCGCATCATGCCGTAGTTGAGCTTGAACGACGCGTTGGACTTGGTTCTCAAGTCGACGCCCAGAAGCGGCGCAAACGACTCCGAAACCGAAATCTGGCCCACTTGGCGCTCGGGCATAATGTCGAAGTTGTCGTTGCGTGGGAAGGGGTTGAGTGGATTGTCTTGCAGTCGCTGGGCACGGAGCATGTGCGTTTGCAGGCCGGCCACCGTCATAGTGCTGGTGTAGGAATGGCTCAGGCTCAATGCCGTGAACACGTTTCGGACGGCCTTGAGGCGCATGAGTCCCGTGTAGGTCGCGTTCCAGTTCGGGAAGAACGGCAGCGAACGGTATTCGCCAATGGGGAGGTCTGCGGTAGCACGGTTGCCGTAGGCCGCCAAAAACGCGTTGGCCAGCACGTCGGTGTGCAGCACCGAGAACCCGTCGTATCCGTAGCGGGACGAATCGGCGTCGGCGATGAAGGTGGCCACGTAGTTGGGGTCAGCTAGGGCCTGGGCGTCGGCCATGCGCTTCGACACTTCGAGGCGGGCCGCGCGGAATCGGTCGTAGGCCGCGCTGCCAAACTCCGGCTCTTTGCTCACGTCAAAAGCCGTTGGCCAGGAGATCCACGAGCTGCTGTAGGTCAGCACTTCTTGGGGGTTGAACGCATGGAATCCCTGGGCGAACAAGGAATCGAGGCCGGTTCCGGTCGAGTAGCGGTAGGTGTAGGAGGCTTGACGGCCGTAGGTTTGGTTGGCGTTGAGCGTGATGCGCATGTCCTGCAGCGGCTCGAGCTGGGCGCGCAGCGTGATGTTCTGGGTGGTGGCCTCGGTGGCGCGCAGGGGCTGCCGCGGATTTTGGTGCAGCCAATCCTTAGAGGCGGCCAGCGAAGGGAGGTCGTGGGGCAAGCCTAGGGCGGCCTTCCAGCCCGGCGCAAAATCCGCTCCCGGCGTCAGCCCGCTGAACTGCGGGGTGGTGCGGAAGCCCGGCAGCAGCGTGCCCGTGTTGAGGCTGGCCGTTGCGTTGACGCTTTTCAGCATGGTGACGAGGTCCACCGCTCCGACGAGCAGGGTTTTGGCCACGCTGGGCGTTGATTCCTTGTCGGTCTTGGCTTTGGCGTCGGCCGGCGGACTGGCCTGCTTGGCGCCTCGCGCCGGAGCCGCGGCACGCGACGGTTTTTTGAGCTTGCTGTAGCCCGGAATCTGGTTGTAGAAGGTCGCCATGTTGGCGTTGGCCGAAGCATTCCACTTGCCGCTGGACTCGACGGTATTCCCGAAGTTCAGGGAATCCAAGCCGGGTCGGGTGGCCCAGAGCGAATTCGTCTTCCAATCCAGGTCGGCCGTGTAGCGTATTTGGGTTTGCAAAAAGCCCATCAACGGGAGCTTGTTGATCGGAATGGCCCACGTCGTGTTCACGGTGTGATGGTACTCCGTGGGGCGTCCGCCCGAGCGCAGGTTGTTGGCCAAAAAGTCGCGCACGCTGTCGGCCGTGGACGGACCGGGCAGTTCGTCAAAGCGCACGCGAATGCGGCTGGTGTAGTCGAGCTTCCACGTCTTGGTGGGATCCCAAATGACGTTGTAGTTGCGGTCCATCGTAAAGTTCTTATTGTAGGTAATCGGAAGCTGGAACTTCGGATTGTCCACATTGCGCATCTGCATGACCTGCTCGCTCCGAAGGACGTCGGCCCGAATGCTCACCCGCGACGGCGTGAGGTTGAAGTTCGCGTCGCGAATCAGGGCAAGGGCCTTCGGCTTCAGCGCTTTAAACGGCTGTATGTTCACCGACGGCGCTTGGAAGGCGTAGGCCAGGCTTCCGCGGTTTTCGTGGCGAAGGTCCTGCAGCGTGTTGGCGTCGCGGCGGAGCACTTCATTGAACGCGTACGTCGCGCTCCAGTTTTCGATGTCCCAAGGCCGCGGTTTTTTGGGAAGCCTACTCGTTCCCGCAGAAACGCCCGCGTTTTGGCCGTCGTCGCCTCCGCCTTTGGCGTCCACTCCGTCCATGGCTGGCGGGCCGTTGGGAGCCCCGCGGCCTGACGATGGGGCACCTCCCGTGGCCCGGTCGATGCGCACGTTGGTAAAGGCCACGGCGCGGCGCTGCTGGAAGTCGCTGACCATCGAACGCAGCGAGTCTTTGGCCGAAGAGGTCACCAAGTTGGCCAAGGCCTTGGTCATTTCGATGTCGGGATTGTAGGGGTTGAACATCGGCGTCTTCCAATCCTGGGCATGGGTCACAAAGACGGGCAGGCGCAGGCGGCTCTTCGCGGGCAAGAACCGGTGCAGGTCGAGGTTGGTTTGCAGGTCGTAGTTTATCGAAGTGAACTTGTTTCGCTCGTTGGGCGCCATGTCGATGCTGCCGAATCCGGGGGTCGAGAATCCGCCGCTCAAGGCCACCTGGCCGAGGTCCGAAAGCTTAGCCGTTCCGCGCGCGAGGCCCGCTACGCCGCCGCGGTTGTCAAAGTCGGTCATGCGCAGTTCGTTCACCCAAACTTCGACGCACTTGTCGAGGCCGTCGTCGCCTTGGTTGGCCGAACTGCGGCGCGGATTGCGCACGCCCACCATAATCGTGCGCACCCATCCCAGGTTGGGGGTGCCTACCACGCGGTAGGTGCGGTCGCCGACTACCCGCTCGTAGGGCAGCGCCGGCGAGACGTTGGGATTGGTTTGCATGGCCGCGTCGCGCTCGAGCTTGAGGGCGGTCCACAGCGCAAACTCAATGTCGACGTCGTTGGCCGCCGGCCAGATGACCTCTTCGTCGGTCGAACCCCACGGCGTCGTCGCCAACGGCAGTTCGTACTCGTAGTAGTTCTGGCTGTAGTCGTTACCGACGCGTACAAACAGGCGGACGTCGCCGTCGCGAAGCTGGTTGGGGTCGTTGGCGGCCTCAGCGTGCACAAAGAGCTTCATGCGCTTGTTCATGCGCATGTCGATGCTGGTGTTTTTGAAGACCGCCCGGGCGTCGCCGTCGCGAAGCCCGCATGTGCGCATGCTCAGCGACTGCTCGTTTTGCTGGAGCAGCGACGTGTTGCCCAGCAGCACCTGGCGGCGCAAGCCCGGAGGCATTTGGTACACGACCGGTACCCGTCCGCCGTTCTCCTCGAGGTTGACGGCGTTGACGGTAAAGGTGGTGGGGTCTGAAGCGTCCACCGGGACCAGCTCGCGCGAGGCGTCGAGGTTAAAGCGGTAGCGGCGCCATTCGCCGCGGACCAGGTCCAGACGGGCCATGCGCAGCACCACCGGCTCTTGCCAATCGTGCAGAATCCAGCGCGCGAAGCGAATGGAGCGGAAATCCTGGGCACCGTTGATGCGCTGGTCGGGCTCAAACACCGGAATCTTGAACTGGATCCAGCGCACCGGCTTGCGGGTTTGGTCCGGAAGCAAGTCAGTGGTGGTTTCGTAGATGTCGGCGATGTGGTTTTGTCCGACCACGAGGTCTTCAGGGCGCATCGAAATGCGGTAGCTGAAGTACTGTTCCGAACGGTTCAGGGTCGCGTCGCGGTTCACGTCCTCTTTGTCGGGCATATTGGTGCTCATGGCGGGTTGGCCGTCGATCAGGTCGGTGCGCGAATTGCCGTCGGGGTTGTTGAAGTAGCGGTACCGGCGCAAGATGTCGGCGTCGGCCTGGTCCTGCAGGCTGCCGCGGTAGTAGACGAAGTTGTCGGCGGCCGGGTCAATCTGTGCGGCCGTGTAAGCGGGACTTCCCGGACCAAAGACCGTTTGGAGCCGATCGAGGTAGGTCTGCGATCCCGGACCCAACCAACGGCGTTCGTCGGCGTCGCGGAGGCCGTCCACCCCGACGTCTTGGTTGGGGCGCGACGTTTCGCTGTTATCGAAGGCGTCTACCACCGGCTGGTACTTGGAGGCGTAGCCCCACATGGAGGAATCCACGTCCATACGGGTGCCGTCGGCGGGCAGTCCGTGCTCAAACGACTGCATACCGTCTTTGAGGATGTCTTCAGAAACGTTGCCGAAGTGCAGGTAGAGGTCGCCGCCGGGCGCGCTGGGGTTGTCCAAAAAGGGATCCATGACCCAAAACTGAACAAATTCAATGTTCTGCTCCTCAAAGTTGTTAATGGTCAGCTGGCGCATGATGCCTCCCCAGCGGCTGCGCGGATTTTTGAGGCGTCCGTCGGGGTTGAGGCCGGATGAGATGCCGTTGAGGCCCTGCACGTCGTAGTTGTAGGGTCCGCGCTCGGTCGGGTCAAACTGCAGGTCAAACGTGTTGATGTTGCGGGCTTGGCTCGGATCCAGCGTGATGTTGGGAAAGACCTCGGCAAAGGGCACCATGCGCTGCCGGTGGTCGCTGGTGATTGCCGGATTGTTGCGAATGTTGGGCGGTGTAATGGCCGTTCCGGTGAAAAAGGAATTGTCGATGACGTACCACGAGAGGCGGGCGCGGTTGTAGTTCGACGCCCAGTTGTTGGTCAAGGTGGCCTCGGGGAATCGTTCGGGCTGCCCTTCGGGCAGTGAGGCTAGCTGCCAGGTGATGGTTCCGCGCAGGTCAATGGCCGTTTGGCTGCTCTCGAAGTCGTCGATGTAGGTGGTCGGCTCGCCGTTGATCGAAATGATGCGGGGCGACCCCGGCAGCAGCTGGGCCAGTTCGGCAGTAACCATGACGCTCGACGGGGCCTTGGTCGACACAAAGGGCAGTTTGTCGATTGCCCGCGTGAGGCCGGGAAGGTTCTTCTCGTACTGGGTATTCAGGCCCCAAATGGCGTTGCGCACCGGCTCGTCGCCCGCCGCGACCTTTTGGGTGAGTGCGCCTTCGCGCAGCTGAAGCAGGGACCCCCCCACCGTCCAGTTCCGCTGGAGTTGGTGGTTGACGGTAACGCCCGTGAAAGTCTTTGCCTGAAAATTGAACAGGGAGTTGTTCTCAAAGCTGACGCGAATCGGCACGCCGCTCTGCATAATGGCCTCGTTGATGATGCGCACTTGGCCGAGGGCGTAGTCGACGGTAAAATCCTGGTTCTCGGTGAGCTTATTGCCTCCGGCCGTGACCGAAATGGACCCGCGCGGAATGTTGAAGGAGTTCAGCTGGATCACTGACCCTCCCGCGGATTTGTAGCGTCCGCGAAGCAAAAACTTGTTCTTCTGGGTCTGTTCCTGGGCGCGAAACAGGGTCGAATCGTAGAGTTCCTGAAACACGTAGCGCTTGCGCTCGTCCGCCGTACTCAGGCGGTTGGCCAGCGAGGACCCAAAGGGCTCGAGCACCGGCAGAATGATTCGGCCCGTAGCGGTCAGCACCGTCGTGCCCTCCACAAAATCGAAAAGTCCGTCGGGAAAGGGATCTCCGTTGCTGTTCACCTTATCGGTCTGCAGCACCTGCACCAGCAGCTGGTCCTTGACGCTGGACTTGGGCAAAAAGGGAATGGGCAGACCGGTTTCGTCGTTGACGTAGAGCAGCTCCAGCCTGAAGTCTTCGGGGCTGATTTGGAACGCGTTGAGGTTGTACACGTTCTTCATCATGAGGTCCCAGGCCGGACTCCGAACATTCAAAATTTGGTGCTTTAGCAACTTGAGAATGAGTGATTTAGGAGCCACGATTCCGTCATTCGAAAACTCGCCGACCTGGTAGGTGCGGCCGTTGACCGTGTACTGGTAGGCCACCGCAATCACTTCGTCTTGGTTCAGCGCGGTATTGAGCGAAATGTAGCCGAGCTGCGGGTGGTAGCTGTATTCGTTGGGCTGCAGCATGCGGGCGTTGGTCAACTGCGCATACTCGATGTTGGCGTCGTAACCCGACGCGTTGAGTGCCGCACTGGCTGAGGCGGCGTCGCGGACCGAGCTGAATCGGGCCAAAAGCTCTTCGGGGTCCAAGCGGTTCGCGCGGTTCGAAGGCCAGCCGTCGGCGCTGGGCCCCGGGAAGATGGCTTCGCCTGGGCGGGCGGCGTTGGTGCTGCGGTAGGCGGCCGACTCCCCTTCGCCCAAATCTAGGAAGGCGACGAGGTTGCGAACCTCAGTGGGCACGTTTCGGCGGTTCGTGACCCACACTTCAACCCGAGTTATTTGAACCGGAGACTGAATTACGGGGCGGGTTCCGACCCATTGCTCGTAGCGGTCGCGAAAGAACTGGGCCAAGAAAAAGTGTCGGTTCGCCTCATAGGCGTCGGCCTGAAGGCGGAATTCCTGGGTCGAGGCACCACCCTGAATATTCATGTTTTGGCTCTGGGAGCGCTGCTCGGCGAGCACCGTGGTCACCGTGGTCTTGCCGAACTGCATTTGGGTTTTGAGTCCAAAAAGGCTCTGTACCCCGGTAATAAGGCTTCCGTTGGTGGGCAGACTCACGTCGCCCATTTCAAAACTCTTCAAAATATCGTCTTCTTGGCCTTTGAAGTCGAGCTTGATTTTATTCTCGAAGGCGAACGTGGCCTCGGTGTCGAAATTGAAGTTAAGGTTGAGGCGGTCGCCCAACTTGCCCGCGGCGCTCACCTGCATTTTTTGGTCAAAATCCAGGGCGAACGTCCGGC
>SYCM01000012.1 GCA_005786915.1 Bacteroidota bacterium
CAATCGGTTTTACTGGGTTGAGCCCGACGGAACCACCACTACGGCAGACAAGCGCCACCTCTTTGCGGTAGCGGGCGAGCACCGCGATTTTGAACGCGGAACCGACGCCGTCGTGGTGCTTTGGCGCGGATGGCGCTTGCGTTTGGCGGTGTGCTTCGACCTGCGCTTTCCGGTTTGGTTGCGCAACACGCTGGACGCCGACGGAACCCCAGCCTACGACGGCTTACTCGTGGTCGCCAACTGGCCCGAGGCCCGCGAAACTGCGTGGACCACGCTGCTTGCCGCCCGCGCCATGGAAAACCAGTGCTACGTCGCCGGCGTCAACCGGGTGGGTACCGACGGAGTGGGGGTGGACCACAGCGGGGCGAGCCGCGTGGTCGGTCCTTGGGGCGACGTTTTGGCCGATTCAGCGCCCCATCAGTCCGCGCTGCTCAGGGCCGAATGGGACCCGATTCACTTGGCCGCGGTGCGGAAGCGCTTTCCGTTCCTGGCGGACCAGGATCCGTTTGCCCTAAAGGGATTGCCCCCGGAAGCCACTGGCGCGTAACGGTCCAGCCCACCGTGACTTCGATCGCTTCGCGGTCCAAAACCGGAAGTTCCGCCTCGGTTCGCGTCCACCAGTTGGGGGCGTCGAGCGTTCCATTGCCGTTGAGGTCCGCAAAGCTCTGCAGGCGGTAGGAACCGGGTTTCAAGCCCTCGAGGGTCCAGGTTTGGGCGCCGGTGCCTTGCCACACCACGACGCCGTCGCGCCGAAGTTGGTGCACCCAAGTTCGCTGGTCCTTTACCGGCGTGATGCTGAGCTGAAGGACTCCTGCCGAATCGGCGGGCATTCGACGAAGCGTCGCGAGGCTGTCTGGCTTAGCCGCCGGATCTGCGAGCCAGAGCACCACGCTGTCGCCCGGAGCGGTCGGCAAAGGCAGCCAGGCCACGGGGGATTGCTCGCCAGTTCCAAGCTGAAGGTTGCCGTCGGGGTCCGGGAACGCAAAAATTCGGTAGCGGTCTTCGGCGAGGTAGGGTAGCGTGAAGTGGCCGTCTTTGCCGCTTCGGGTTCCGTAAAGTGGGGCGCGGTACATCGCGGAATCTGGCGCGTCGGCCCCGTGCAGCACCACGGCATGGTTGTCCCAGGCCGCCCCCGTCAGCGGATTCAGGACCACGCCCCGAATCTGGCCGGAGTCAATCACCTCACCCGTGGCAAACACCCAAAACGGTTCGCTCATGGGGTTGCCTTCGTGCAGGTCCTTGACGGCACTTCCAAACTGCACGACGTAGGTGCGGTCGGGCGCCAACGGGCCGTCCCACTGCACGCGCAAGGATTTGCCTCTTAGGTTAATCTGGGGCTCCGAAGGCAGGGGCGGCGAAAAGCGAAGGTTGATCCCCGGATTATTCAGCACCACAAACTCGTCAAACTCCCACTCGAGGGAACTCGTTTGGACCGAAGTGGCCCCCAACGGAACGCTAGAGGCGCGCACGGTGGGACCTTGCTGGTCGCGCGGGCCGCCGTCTGGGGGGGCGGGCAATGCACAGCCTGCGGCCAGTATGGGCGCGTAAAGGAGCTTAACTAGTGAATGACAGGGTGCACGCATAAAAAGTTTTTGTCCCGATATTTACCAAATCTATACTTCTTTATTCCCGGATTATGTACAAACCTACTCTATTCGCGGCGCTCTTGGGCGTTTTTTCCTTGGGCTTCGTTTCGTCGGCCTCGGCCCAAACCTACTGTACTGCCGTAGGTCCTTCGTCGCTTTTTGATACCGAAATCCGCGACGTCTTCTTGCAGGGCGACAACTACGGCATCAGCAACCCCACCACCTGTCCGGCGGTGGCCGGACTCCGCGACTACACTCAAGTAGACTCCGCCGACGTGAGCCTAGGTACCTCCTACACGCTTGAAGCGCTGATGGGCACCTGTCAGGGCAACTACACTTCATTTGCTAAGGCATGGATTGACTGGAATAAAGACGGCGACTTCACCGACGCTGGAGAGGAGCTCGGCACCTGGGGTTCGGCCATGACGGCCCCGCTGGCTTCGACGCAGCGCAATGCTACGTTTAGCTTTACCGTCCCGACAGGCGCCACCCTGGGGCGCTCCCGTCTCCGCGTGATGCTCCGCGAGAGCGGCTCCGCCACGACGACCACTCCTTGTGCCTCGTTTACCTACGGTGCGGTCCATGACTACACGATACGGGTTACCAATACGCCCCCAGCTTGCCCGATTCCGGGAACCTTGAGTATTACAGGCGTGGCCTCGACGCAAGCAACCGTGAACTGGGCCTCGCTTGGAACCAATTTTGACGTTCAGTACGGCGCCTCGGGCTTTACCCTGGGATCAGGCACCACCGTCACGAGTACGGCCACGAGCAAGCAGCTTAGCGGACTCACTCCCAACACCGCCTACGACGTCTACGTTCGCCGCAACTGCGGCGCCGCAGGCACCTCGGGCTGGGCCGGACCCATTGCCTTCAGCACCACGTGCGCGACCCTCGCGCTCCCGACGACCGAAACGTTTGCCACCTTCCCGCCGAACTGCTGGACCCACAATACCGGAACGGCCAACTGGCTCGGCTACACCACCGGCGGCGTGACCTATGCCGAGGCGGACTTCTGGTCCAAAAACCAGTACTCCTACATTTTGCAGTCCGCGCCGATTGCCGTTACCACGGCCGCTCGCGCCGTAATCGACTGGTCGCACCAGTACATGAGCAGCTACCCCAACGACAGCCTTACGCTCCGCGTGCGCGACATCAACAGCACCACCTGGACCAACGTGGTCACGTTTAAGGGGACCAACTTCAACACGCCGGGAGCAGGCTCGACGACGCCTGCAACGGCTTTCACGCACACGATTGCCTACCTGCCTTCGTCTATGGTGGGCCAAACGGTGATTGCCCAACTCTACGCTTGGTCTGACTACGGCCCCGACCTATTTGTAGACTACATCACCATTGAAGCGCAGCCGGCCTGCCCTGAGCCCTTGCAGCTGGCCGCGACCGGCATTACCGACGTGGCAGCCACCCTCAACTGGCAGAGCGGGGCGAGCAGCTTTGCGGTGCAGTGGGGTCCTGCGGGCTTCAACATCGGCACGGGCAGCTCCGACACCGTTTCGACGAATTCGAAAACCGTGACCGGCCTCATTCCGAACTACGACTACGACTTCTACGTGATGACGTTGTGCGGAACCGCCGGAAACTCCGTGTGGAGCGGTCCCTATAGCTTCACCACGCTGTGCGCAGGGTTTACGCTTCCCAACGGGTACAGCCAAAACTTCGACAACCTGACCGTGGGCGATCAACCGGAATGTTGGTTTGTGAACGGTGGAGCCACCCTTGAGGTCGCCACGGGCACCGGAACGGGCGCGGCCTACTCGACTCCCAACTTTGCCGAGTTCTACGCGGGGTCCACGACTGGAGCTGGGGTAATCTCGCCGATGTACAACGACTTGGCCAATGGCACTGCCCAGATCCGGTTCCGCGCCAAAAAGGCCTTTACCTGGTCGACCGTAAGCCTTCAGGTTGGGGTGCTCGCTTCTCCTGCCAACCCTAGTTCATTCGTGTTGGTAGCGACGATTCCGCTTACCGACAACTGGGACGAGTACACGGTTCCGTTCCCGGTGGTTCCGACGGGCTTTAAGCACGTGGCCTTCCGCACGACCACCACTTGGGTTACGGTCAACCTTGACAACGTGGTCTACGAAGCCCAACCAGCCTGCTTGCCAGCCACGCAAGGCGCCGCGACGGCAGGGGCAACCAACGCGGTAGTGACCTGGACGCACGGAGGAACCAATACGCCGGGCGCGACGATCGCCTGGGGACCTTCGGGCTTCAACCCCGGTACGGGCGTGATCCCCAACGTGGGCAACGCGGCCGGCACGAGCTACACGATCACGGGCTTGACGCCGAACACGAGCTACACCGCCTGGATCGCCGACTCCTGCGGCGCCACGACGCGTGCGCCCTGGCACGGTCCCGTCAACTTCACGACGAGCTGCCTCGGAGTTGCGATGCCCTACACCGAGAACTTTGACCAATCGCCTCTGCCGTGCTGGACCAACGGCGGAACGAAGCAAATGATGCAGTACGCATTGGCCACGGGCCACGCGATGCGCGGCAACTTCTGGTCGTGGACCGACGGCAACTTTGCGACGATTTCTTCACGTCCCGTGACCATCAACGCGGCGGCTCAGGCCACCTTCGAGTGGTCGCACCAGTACATGTCGTTCTACCCGAACGACCGCCTGTACCTGATTGGCAAGACGCTCACCGGAACCACATGGGATACCTTGGTGAAGCTCTCCGGGCCTTCGTTCAACTCGCCTGGGGCGGGCACGACGACGCCGGGCACCTTCCGCGATACCACGGTAAATCTACCTACCTCGTGGGTGGGCAGCCAGGCGGTGTTCCGCTTCGTAGCGAATTCGGGATTCGGACCCGACGTCTTCTTTGACAACCTCGTGGTTGAAGCCATCCCGACCTGTCCCAAGCCGCTGGGAACCATTGTGGCCGGAACCGTTTCGACCACCAGCGTTGGCGTGAACTGGACGCACGTGGGCAGCACGCCGCTCGGTTCGAACGTCAAGTGGGGCCCCGCCGGCTTCTGGACGGGAACCGGAACCGGCGCCAACGGCACGACGGCCTGGAACGTGACGAAGCCCTACACGATTACGGGCCTCACGGCGGGAGCAACCTACGACGTCTACATTCGCGACAGCTGTTCCGCTACCGACAAGTCGGGCTGGGCCGGCCCGTACACGGTGACGACGGCACTTTGCCCTCCGGCCAACCAGTGCACCTCCGTCATGTACATGAAGGACTCGTGGGGCGACGGCTGGAACGGCGGCGTGATCTCTGCCCAGCAGAAAATTTCGGGCAACTGGGTGAACGTGAAAGACTTTACGTTCACTACGGGCAGCGCGGCTACGGACTCGGTGCGCTTCTGCGCCGGCGATTCGGTGCGCATCATGGTGACCAGCGCGGGGGCCTACCCGGGCGAGATGGGCTTTGACCTGGTCGGACCCTTTGGCGACACCCTCTCGACGCTTCCCTACAACTCGACCTTGATCGCCGGCTCGACCATCAACAGCTTTGTGGCGCAGTGTTCTCCGTGCGGAGTTCCCGTCGGCGTCAACGCGGCAGGCAACACCACGTGCACGTCGACTACCGTTACTTGGACGGCTCCGAGCTCTGCCACCAGCAGCAAGCTGGAGTACGGCGTGACCGGATTCACCCCGGGCTCGGGTACGCTGATCACGGGCATCACGGGCGGAACGACCAACCTGACCGGCCTGACGCCCAACACCGCCTACCAAGTTTACGTTCAGTCGGTGTGCAGCTCGGGCACGAGTACGTGGTCTTCGCCGGCCACGGTGACCACGGCCAACGCGCCGCAGCCCACAGTCACGGCGACCTACTCGGTGCTCTCGCTGAACCCGGTAACCATTCAGTTCAACGCCACCACGGCCAACGCGACCAGCGTGAGCTGGACCTTCAGCAACGGCGGATCGGCCACGGGCGCGAGCACGGTTCAATCGTTTGGAACCAACGGCCCGGCCTCGGCGGTGGTCACGGTGACCAACGACTGCGGATCGGCCAGCAGCACGCTGAACTTCACCGTCGGAATGGGTGAAAATGCCTTGGCGACGCTGCGCGTGTTCCCCAACCCGACCAGCGGTTTGGTGCGCGTGGAATTCCCGATGGCAACCAGCGGCTCGGCAGAAGTGCGCGTCACCTCCATCGCGGGAACGCAGCTTGCCGTGCAGCGCGGCGTATACAACGCCGGTACGCAGCAGGTTGAACTCGACCTGCGCAGTTTGGCTTCGGGCATCTACTTGCTTGAGGTGCAGACCGAAGACGCGGTGGGCGTGCAGCGCCTCGTCGTCGAGCGCTAGGGCGGAACGGGCTAAAGGCCTCGCCTCGTAGCATAAGCCAAGGTGAGCGGAGTAACCTCTGCCACCTTGGCTTTTTTTAGGCACTCTTCGGCCGCCGCGTTCAGCGTGCTTCCCGTCGTGAGCGTGTCGTCCACCAGTCCAATTCGAATTCCGCCCCACCGGGGATCGGGGTCGGCCCGGTAGGCCCCGTAGATTTTCGGCCGGTCGGCCTCTGCTCGCGCGGACTGCTTCGCGGCGAACCAAGCGCGGCGATCAAGCAGCCCCGGGGCGACTGGGATCCCCCACTCAAGGTGAAGGCCGTGCGCAATCCGTTCGGCCTGGTTGTAGCCGCGCAGGTACTGACGCACGGGGCTGAGCGGAATCGGAACCAGCACATCGACTTCGGGCCGCGGCAGGGCCTTGGACATGGCTATTCCCAGCTGGACCGCAAGGGAATGGTGCCCGCGGAACTTGAGCGCGCCCATCACGCGCTTTACTTCGGGCGTGCCATAAGGCAACCACGAACAGCCCGCAGCGGTGAAAGAAAGCTTTATGGGCTTAGGGTCTGCCGCGAGGTAGAGTCCGCCCCAGCAGGCCGCGCAGAGCGGCTCCGCACTGTGCCTAACGAGCGCGCCGCACGCGCCGCAGGGAAGCGAAACGAGGCCGCTTAAACGGCGTTGCATTAATTGGTACATTTGCACAAATTCTGAATGCAATGAGCAACGATTCGTCGGCTAAACGACAAAAAACAGTTATCGGTCTTTTAATTGCTGCGGTACTCGCGCTCGGCTTTTTTGCGTTGAACCGCAACTCTGAGGTGCAAAACCTCGAAGAAGAAAAGGCGATTTTGGTCAGTGAACTCGAGGAGTACAAGCGCGACCTCATCGGCCAAGTGGCGGCAAACGACAGCATGAACAGCTACATCATTGCTGAGACCGCGCGCCTGAACGCCACGATTGAAGAAATCACCAACCTGAAGAACGTTTCGCAGTCCGAGCTGGCCAAGTACCGCAGCCAGGTCAACGACCTGCGCAAAATGGTTGCGCGCTTGAGCAGCCAGGTGGATTCGGTCAACAAGGCATACGCGGTATTGGGCGAGGCCAAGCGCCAAGTAGACGAGCAACTCGGCAGCGAGCAAGTGAAGAACGCCGAATTAAACGCCGAAAACACCAAGCTCAGCGGCAAGGTAACGACCGCGCTGAAGCTTCAGTTGTCCGCCCTTGAGGCCACGGCCGTGCGGGTGAGCAGCAAGGGAGTGGAAAAGCCCACGACCTCGGCCAGCAAGGCAAACCGCGTGAAGGCCTGCTTCACGGTGGCCCAAAATGCGATCGCGGAATCGTCGAAGCGCACGCTGTACATGCGCATCAATACTCCTGACGGACGCGTGCTTCCAAGCCAAAGTGAGGAGCGCAGCATGAAGGTGGGCAACGAGACCATCTACTTCTCAGCCAAGACCGAGATCGTGTACGAGGGCAAGCAAGTGCAGAGCTGCGCGGCGTTTGACCTGAGCAGCACGCTGAAGCCCGGCACCTACACGGTTGAAGTGTTTAGCGACAACGCCAAGATTGGCACTTCGACGCTGGTGCTGAACTAAGTGGAGGCCATAAGCCTTAATGCAAACGGCCTGAGGGCCGCACTGCGAAGGGGTCTGGATGCTTGGCTTGAAGCCGAGAATCCGGACCTTGTTTTTATTCAAGAGGTCAAGTGGAACGACGAAGCCGCTCTGCGCGCGGCCCTGCCCGGGTGGACCGTGGCGGCCAGCTTGGCGCAAAAGCCAGGGTACAGCGGCGTGGCCGTCCTTTCGCGCGGACCCTCGGAGCCGGATGAGGCGCCGTTGCTCCCGCCGGGGCTGAAGGGCGAAGGCCGCTACGTCGCGCGGCGCATAGCCGGGGTAACCTGGCTCAATCTGTACCTGCCGTCGGGCAGCCAAGGGGCCGGACGGCAGGCGCTCAAGATCGAGGCCCTAGCGCTTCTGGGGCAGTGGCTCGACGGGCAATCGGGCCCTACAGTGGTGGGCGGAGACTGGAACTTGGCCCCCGCCCCGGCCGACGTGCACGATCCTCGCCGACTCGACGGCCAGCCAGGCTACACGCCCGAAGAGCGCGCGTGGTTCGCCGCGCTTGCCGAGCGGGGATGGGTGGATGCCTACCGAGCGAAGCACCCCCAGTCCACCGACGTGTACAGCTGGTGGAGCATGCGCTCCGACGCCCGTGCGCGGAACAAGGGCTGGCGCATCGACCACTGGGTTACCAACGCTCCGGAGCGGGTCAAGGCCGTTTCGTACGACGCTTTGGCCCGATTTTCGGACCACGCCCCCCTGCGACTCCGCTGGAGTTAATTACCTTCGTACTATGCGTATCCAAGTTTGCGCGGCCCTCGCCGCCGTGGCGCTCCTCAGCGCCTGTGTTTCTCCCAAAAAGTACTCTGAACTTCAGTCGTCGTTTGACGCCTCGGTCCAGCGCGCCGAAGCCTTAAAGGTCGACGCCGAAAAGGCGCGGATCTCGGCCAGCGAAAGCGAGGCCCAGAAGCTCAAGGCCCTCGCCGCCTTGGACGCGGCCATCAAGGACACTTCGGC
>SYCM01000013.1 GCA_005786915.1 Bacteroidota bacterium
GCGATCATCGAGACCTGGATTGGCTGCTTTGATTTTCGCGATCTCCTCATTGAGGTCCAAGGAGGCAGGGTAGTATTTTTTGGCAAGTTTCCAAAGGGTATCTCCGCGCCCAATCGTGTGCTGTTTGGCATCGGCAGAGGGAGTGGCGGCCTCGGCTGGGGCAGCGGGGGGAGTAGTGGCAGGGACGGAAGGAATGGAGCTGACCGAATCTTGCGGTTTTGGTGGAGAAGCTCGGAGAGGTTTGGATTCAGCACCCAAGCGCGCACGGCCGCGTCGGGGGCTGATGCCTTGAGCTTGGCAGGGAACACGCCCGACTTGATGGTGGCTTTGGTGCCCCAGATTCCGACGCGCTTCACGTCGAGGCGCGCCACTTCGGCCACCACCGGATCAATCACGTTGAACACCGGCACGTGCAGGGCGTCCACCAAGGCTTCGAAGGCCACCGAAGACGCCGAGTTGCAAGCGACCACGATGGCTTTGGCTCCGAGGTTCACGAGGTGCTGGGCGATCGACAGGCTGTAGCCGCGAATGGCCTCGGGCGACTTGTCTCCGTAGGGAAGGTGCGCGGTATCGCCAAAATAAAGAAGCCGCTCAGCGGGAAGGCGATCGGCTAAAGCACGGGCGACGGTAAGTCCGCCAACCCCAGAGTCAAAGAGCCCAATGGGCCCGTCAACGGCAGCTGGCATTACTTGGCCAAGTAGGCGCGAACGTCGGCTCCAAGATTGATTCCGCCCTTGGCGTAAATCACCTGGCCTTTGCTCTGCGAGGCGTCGAGCACGTACGAAACCTTTTTGGTCTCGGCCACGGCGTTGATGGCGGCTTGAAGCTTCTCGAGCACCGGCGTGATCAATTCCACCTCTTTTTGCTGCAGCTGGCCCTGGGCGCCTTGCATGTACTCTTGGATGTTGTTGTACATCTCCTGAAGGCGGGTTTGCTCTTGGCGCTGGCGGAGCTCGGTCCAGGTGGCGGCATTGGCCTGGAGCGCTTGCGCGCCCTTTTCGAGCTCGGCATTCATTTCTTTGGCCTCGGCTTCAAACTTGGCTTGCTCGGCCTGAAGTGCCTCTTGGGCTTTCTTGTATTCGGGCATCTGAACGAGCAGGCTGTCCACGTTCACGTGGGCAATAACCGACTGGGCGCTGGCGGCACTGGCCACGGCGAGGGCGATAACGAGGGCAATTTTCTTCATGGGTTCAAAGGTAGGATGTTAGAAGCCAAGCTGCTGCAGGACTTCATTAGTGATATCTAGGGATTCGTTGGCGTACACGACGGCGAGGTTGCTTCCTTTGTCGAGTACGACGTCGAGTTTCTTGCGGCGGGCCACTTCGCGGATGGCGGCGGCGACCTGGGACTGGATTGGGGCGATCAACTCTTCGCGCTTCGAGAAGAGTTGGCCGTCGGGCGCAAAGTAGCGCAGCTGCCGGGCCTTGGCGCTGTCCAGCGTGGAGGCGATCGACTTTTCGCGCTCGGCGGCCATGCCCACGGTTAGCAGAACTCGCTCGGCTTCGAGCTGACCGCGAAGCGCTTCGGCGTCGTCAAACAGCGACTGCACTTCGCCCAGCCACTGGGCGTTGAGGCGCTCTACTTCGGCCTGGGCCTGCACGTACATCGGGTGCTTTTTGAGCAGCACTTGGGTATCGACGTACCCAATGCGCTGCCCCAAGGCGGCGGTCGAAGCGGCGACCAAAATGAGGAGGACGAGGCGGCGCATACTACTTAAAACTGCTGGCCTAAGACGAAGTGCGTTTGCCATCCCGACGGGACCACCTTGCCGGGCATCGGGTCAAAACCGTGTCCGAGGTCGACGCCCAGCAGGCCAAACATGGGCATGAAGATGCGAAGGCCGACCCCCGCGCTGCGCTTGAGCTCAAACGGACGAAAATCGCCAAAGCTGCTGTAGTTGTTGCCCGCCTCGAGGAAGGCCAGAGCAAAAATTTGCGCCGTGGGGCTCGGGGAAATGAGGTAGCGGAGTTCCGACGTGAACTTGGTGTACAGGGCGCCGCCTCCCGGGGGCGTGAGGCTGAAGTTGGTGTACCCGCGAAGGCCTACGATTTCGCGGCCGTCGAGTACGAAGTTCTGCAGTCCGTCTCCGCCCAAGTAAAAGCGCTCAAACGGCGGAAGCCCGTAGTCCTTGTTGTAAGAGCCCAAAAATCCGAATTCGCCGTAGGACCGCGCCACCAAATTCTTGGCCAGCTGCATGTAGTAGTCGCCTGAAAACTTGAATTTGTGGTATTCGATGAAGCGGTACTTCTCGTTGGTGGTCAACTTGCTGTAGTCGCGTCCGTCGAGCAGCGACAGCGGCGGCGTAAGCTCCATGTTGAACGAGAGGCTCGAGCCGCGGGTCGGGAAAATCGGGAGGTCCCGGTTGTCGCGGCGAAGGCTGAAGGTGTAGGCGACGGAGTTGGCAATGCCCGTCTTGAACATGGCCGTGCCAAACGGGTAGTTGTTGATGTCGAAGCGGCGGTACTCGATCGCGTGGTACAGCGTAAAGTAGTCGTCGGGCCACTTAAGGCGCAGGCCTTGCCCCAGCGTAACCCCAGTGATGCTGATGCGTTGGGCCGTGCTGTCGGTGCGGCCTGTGGCGTTCATGCGGTTGTGGTAGGCCGTGAACGTGATCGAATTGGGCTTTTTGCCTCCCAGCCAGGGCTCGGTAAAGCTGAAGTTATAGGACGAAAAGAAGGTTCCGTTGCTCTGGGCCCTGATATTGATGGTTTGCCCGTCGCCCGACGGCAACGGACGCCAAGCCTGCTTGTTGAACAGGTTGCGAGCGCTGAAGTTGTTGAAGTTCAGTCCCGCCGTGCCGATGACCATGTTGGCGCCCCAGCCGCCCTGCAGTTCGAGCTGGCTGGTGGACTGTTCGGTGACCGTGTACTCGAGGTCCACCGAACCCGTTACCGGATCGGGATTCGGCGTGATGTTGATGGACCGCGGGTCAAAGTAGCCCAACTGCCCCAGTTCGCGAATCGTACGTTGAATGTCGGCCTTCGAAAACAAGTCGCCGGGGCGGGTGCGGATTTCGCGGTAAATCACGTGGTCGTTGGTGCGGTCGTTGCCCACCACGGTCACTTTGCGCACGGACGCGGGTCGGCCTTCGCGAATGCGGATCTCCAGGTCGATCGAGTCGTTGGCTACGCGCACCTCGACCGGAATCACGTTGCTGAACAGGTAGCCGTTGTTCAGGTACAGCGACGAAATGTCGTTGCCGTTGGGGTCGCCGTTCACGCGCGTTCCCAAGAGCTTGGAGTCGTACTTGTCGCCGGCTTCGATCTTCAAAATGCTCTGCAGCGTCGCATTGTCGTATTTGGAATTGCCCAAGAAGCGCACGCTTCGGTAGTAGTAGGGGCGCCCCTCTTCTACGGTAAATGCGATGCGAATCCGGGGCTTGTCCTTGACGTCGACGCGGTACACGGTGTCGCGCACGATTCGGGCGTCGCGGAAACCGGCGTGGTTGTAGGCCTCGATAATGAGGGCGCGCTCGCCGTCGAGCTTTTCTTCGAGGTACTTGGCCGACTGAAAAATGTTCCACCAGCGCATGCGATGCAGCTCGTCCATTGCCCGGCGAAGCTTGGCGCTGCTCAACTGCTGGTTACCTTCAAAAACAATGTCGTCGATGCGCAGACGCGGACCCGTTTCAACGTCGAGGTGCAGCACCACTGCTTGTGCGAATCCGGTGTCGGTGATGGGCGTCACTTTGGCCTTGACGTCGGGGTACCCCTTCTCAATGAAGTGCTTTCGGATGGTGGATTCGGTGGTGCGAATCAAGTTTTGCGACACAATGGTGCCTCGGCTCAGTCCCAGTTTTTCGCGCAACGCGTCTTGGCGGGCTTTGCTGAGCCCGGTAAAGTAGTACTTGCTGAGTTTGGGCAGGGTCTTAAGGCGGAACTCGAGGTACACCACCCCGCCGTTGCGGGCCGTGATGTAGAGCTGGATGTCTTCAAACAGCTCTTGCTTCCATAGGTTGCGCACCGCGTCGGCAATCTTCTCTGAAGGAAACTGCACCACGTCGCCCACGCGCAGGCCGCTGAGCAGCGTGACCATCGCGGGGTCGAGCTCGTCGGCGCCGGTCACTAGGATTCCGCCCACTTCGTAATCAATTCCCGCGGTGACTTCGACGCTGGGCGATGCCGGCATTTGGGCCCACGCGGGGCGCACCATGCCAAACAGGGCGATCAGGACGAGGATGCAGAAGCGGTTCATGCGTGAAGTTGTTCGCTGGTTTTGCCGAGGCGCCGTTCACGGCTGGAATACTGTTCCAGCGCGGCGACCAGGTCTTCCTTCGAAAAATCAGGCCAAAGTACGGGCAAGAAGACCAATTCGGCGTAGGAAATTTGCCAAAGTAGGAAGTTGGAGATGCGCTGCTCGCCGCTGGTGCGGATCACTAAATCGGGATCGGGCAGGTCGTGCGTCCAAAGCGATTGCGCGATGTCGGCCTCGGTAATGGCTTCGGGTTCAAGCTCTCCGTTTGCGGCGCGGCGGGCGAGCCCTTGAACGGCTGCGGTGAGCTCTTGGCGGCTCCCGTAGCTCAGGGCCAGCGTCAGCACCATGCGGGTATTGCCTGCGGTGGCCGCCCGGGTGGCGTCGAGTTGGGCGCGCGCCTTGGCCGGAAGGGCATCGAGGTTGCCGATGGCATGGAGGCGTATTTGGTTCTCCTGAAGCACCGGGAGCTCCTTGCTCAGGCTCGTCATCAAAATGTTCATCAGCGCGTCGACTTCCACCTTAGGGCGCTGCCAGTTTTCTTCTGAAAAGGCGTAGACGGTGAGGTAGCGGATTCCGAGTTCGGCCGCATTGGTGGCGGCGCGGCGCAAGGCCTCTACGCCCAGCTCGTGGCCGCGCACCCGAGTGGTGAAGCCCTGCTTCTTCGCCCAACGGCCGTTGCCGTCCATGATAATGGCGACGTGCTGCGGAATGTTCTTCATCAGTTAAGGAATGCGGCGCAAGTTTCCCAAAATTTCTCTAAGTGCAAACCTATACCGACATTGACCCGAATCAAACCGTCGTTTTGGTCCGATTGTCCTCGGGAATAGCCGGCGATTCCGCTGCCGGTCGGGTCGGCGAAGTACGCGGCGGCGTCGCCTCGGGCTTCGCGAAGCGCGGCCACGTCGGCGTAGTTGCCCGACACGTCGTCGACGTAGTCACTCTGGATCCAGGTCCATTGGGCTTCGGCTTGGGCGGTCAGCCAGGGGCCGAGGTGGGCCCGCCAGCCGAGTCCGAGCGGAACGCTCAAGGCGCGCGTCCCGTACAGCGTGGTCCCCGAGCCGTCCAGCCCTTGGCCCTCGGTGCCGAGCGGACGCAGGTCCATCCACTCCCCCTGGTACTGGCCCTGCGGCTGGAATTGGATTATGCCGATTCCGCCAAACAGGTAGGGGCTGTGCTGCACGCGGAACGAGGGAATGCGCAACGGCAAAAAGGTGACTTCGCCCAAGGCCCAAAGGCTTTGGGTTTGGGTGCGGACGGTGATTCCGCGGGCCTCGCGGTCGGCGCGGCCGCTCTGCACGTCTGAGGCGGTGAATTCCGCGCGTTCGCCCAGCAGGCGAAGGGCATAGTGCGGATGGCCCTGGTAGCGGTAGCCTAGCGACCACGACGGGCCCTGGGTGGGGGTGCCCCAGGTGGGGCCCACATCGCCGCGCAATCCCATTCCGCCCCACGAAATCGTGAGGTCTTGGCTGTGCTGCCCGGCCAAGGCCAAGGGCGCCCAAAGGATGGCAATGAGGAAGCTGCGCCGCATAGGGTCGCAAAGATACGTGCTTTGTCGGGGCCTAATTTCGCCGATCAAGCCCCCATAAGAGCTTGTTGCGCAGCGTAGTAGGGAAGTTGTGCTCTTCGGTTTGCACCAGGTGAAACTTGAAGTCGGCCTGCTGGATGCGCAGGGTTGTTTCAACGTCGAGCGTGAAGACGCGCGAATCCAGCGAACACAAAAAGTTGCCTTCGCGCGCCTCAATGCGGAGTTCCAGTACGCCATCGTTGGGAATAACGAGCGGACGCACCGTTAAATTGTGCGGCGCAATGGGCGTCAGGATGAAGTTGGGCGACAGGGGCATCAGGATGGGTCCGCCGCAGCTCAAATTGTAGCCCGTCGAGCCGGTGGGTGTGCTGATGAGCAGTCCGTCGGCCCAATAGGTATTCAAAAATTGGCCGTCGAGGTGCACGTGGACCGAAATCATGCTGGTCGTACCCTTGCGGCTCACGGCGATTTCGTTGAGGGCAAAATTGGGGTCGAGCAGTTCGGGTCCGTCGGTCGACGCCTGCAGCGTGTAGCGCTTTTCGATGCGATACTGGCCTTGCAAAATGCGCTTGAGGGCCGTCGGGGCCTCGTCGCGGGTGATGTTGGCCAAGAACCCGAGCCGTCCGGTGTTGAGGCCGATGAGCGGAATTCCGCTGCGGCCAACTAGCGAGGTGGCGTCGAGCAGCGTGCCGTCGCCGCCAATCACCAGCAAAAAGTCGGGCTTGAGTTCCTGGAGGGCTTCGGCCGAAGTGTACTCAGGGTAATCCAAGCCCAGGTTCCAGGCTTCGTTCAGGCGGTTTTGAAAGCCGCGGTACATGATGACTTCGCAGCCCTCTTGGCTCAACGAAGCGAGGGTGCGTTCCACAAAGGGCTGGGCCTCGTCGGGCACGCGTTTTCCGTAAATCGCAATGCGGGCCATGGTCTAGAGGTTCAGGTAGTGAATGAGGTGGTCGAGGTTGTCTTGGGCGTCGTTGTGGCGGCGTCCGGGGGGATAGGATCCCAACACGGTGGCGCCCAGGCGCTCCAGGGTTTCGACGGCGGCGGTTGGGTCGGGCTGGTCCAGACGAATCCAAGTGCCAAAAAGGGCAGCGTCTTGGTCGTAGTCGGTGGCCAGGGCCACCACGCGGTAGCCTTCTTCTTCGAGCGCTTGAATCCAGGCGCTCTTCAGCGATTGTCCGCTTTGGAGCCAAACGCTGCTGCCCGGCAGCTGAAAGCACCATTGGGCACCCATCCAAGCAGTGAGGCGCTCTGCGCTCAAACCCCCGAGGAGGTGGCCGTCGGAATCGACCACTGCCACCGCGTCGAGGGAAGCCTCGGCAAACATCCGCAGGGCCTCAAGGGCGTGCTGCTCCGTGGTGCAGGGCTGTTGCGCCACACAGGCCCCGTCGCGTCCAGCCATACCGGCGTAGCGCCCGTCGGCGTCGGCCACCGGCCAGTAGCGCAGGCCTTCGGGTCGTTCGGTTTGCAGCAATTCCTCCCAAAACATGCGTCAAACGTAAGGTAGGATTTTTAAACGACTACGCGACCTTTGCGAAACCTTTAGCAACGTTTGTCTTATGGCCGTCCTCCAACCCGCCCGCTTGTCGGTCAACATCAATAAAGTGGCTACGCTGCGCAACAGCCGCGGCGGACGCGTGCCCGACGTCCTCGAGGCCGCCCGACGAGCTCAGGAATTTGGTGCGCAAGGAATTACGGTGCATCCGCGCCCCGACGAGCGCCACATTCGCTACGCCGACGCTCGGGCCCTGCGGGAGGTCGTGACGACCGAGTACAACATCGAGGGCTACCCCAGCCAGTCCTTCGTCGACCTGGTCTTGGAATGCCGTCCCGAGCAGGTGACGCTGGTCCCCGACGGCCCCGACGTCCTAACCTCCAACGCGGGCTGGGACACCCTCGCGCACGCCGAACTGCTGCGCGACGTCGTGGCGGAGTTTCGCGCCGCGGGAATCCGCACCTCGCTCTTCATCGAGTGCGACGCGGTCCGCATCGAGGGCGCGCGGGCCGTGGGGGCCGACCGCATCGAGCTCTACACCGAAGCCTACGCCCAAGGCTACGAGGCAGCCTTGCGGCTTCGCGCCCAGGGTGACGAGGACTCGTTTGAGCGGGTACGCGCCGCCAGCGTCGCGCCTTATGCAGAGGCGGCGGCAACGGCCCACTCCCTCGGCCTGGGAATCAATGCCGGCCACGACCTCAATGCCGAAAACCTTGCGTTTTTTGCCGCGTCAGTGGCCGAACTCGATGAGGTGTCGATTGGCCATGCCCTGATCGCAGACGCCCTATACCTCGGACTCGAGAACAGCATCCAGCGCTACCGCTACCAGCTGGAACTCGGCGCCCAGCGCCGGGCCTGACTTCGGTACCTTTGAACCATGGCCTCAGTGACGCTATCCTCGAAAATCATTGGAGCGGGTGGACGCCCCCTCATGGTGCTCCATGGATTTCTCGGAATGGGTGACAACTGGGCGAGCCACGCGCGCACATGGGCCGACCTGGGAATGGAGGTGCACCTGATCGACCAGCGAAACCACGGCCGTTCCCCGCACACCGCAAGCCACAGCTACCCCGAGATGGTCGAGGACGCGCTGGCCTACGCCGAATCTCACGCCACCGGGCGCCCCATGGCTTGGCTCGGCCACAGCATGGGTGGAAAAGTGGCCATGGAGCTCGCCGTGCGCTACCCGAGCATGGTGGAACGACTTGTGGTGGTCGACATTGGTCCGCGCGCCTACCCGCCGCACCACCAGTTCATTTTGGACGCCATGCGCGGACTCGACCTGAGCCGCCTCGCTTCCCGAACTGAGGCCGACCGGGCCCTGGAATCCCAGCTGAGCGACTGGGGAATCCGCCAATTTTTGCTTAAGAACCTTGAGTGGACCGACGAAAAGCAGTTGGGCTGGAAGTGCAACATTCCCGTGCTCGAAGCCAGCATGGACCGCATCGGAAAGCCCCTGGGCAGCCTGGACCAGTACGTCGGTGCGACGCTTTTTGTGCGCGGACTGGTCAGCAACTACGTTCGCGACGAGGATTGGCCGGGAATTCTTAATCATTTTCCCGCCGCCCAGCTGGAGAGCATCGCCGGGGCCGGGCACTGGGTGCACGCCGAGCAGCCCAAGGCATTCCAAGAAGTGGTGAATTCGTTTTTAGCTAGCAACTAGCTGCCTAAAACGCGGGCGTCAGTTCCAATTTTTGAAGTGGACCCGGATGCGCGAAGCGCTGGGCGCTGAGGTCGGGTTCGCTGAAGCGGTTGCGGGCATTGTTGCTGAAGGCGTATGGCTCGGTGGGGTTGGAGAAGACGCCGCGGTCGAGCTTGCGGTTGCCGTTGGTGTCGAAGTAGGCGGCGACGATGTAGGTTCCGGGGCGCCGCTCGCCCAGTTCGAGAACTTGCGGGTTGCGGGTGGCGGAAATAACGAGCTCTTCGATGGGGGTTCCATCGGCGCGGCGCACGGAGATGAGCCAGGCGGAATTCTTAGCGCGCTTGGACCACTCGGAGTCTTCGACGCGGCACTGGACCGACAATACCGGGTTTACGGGACGTTTCGCGAGCGAAAAGCCCCAAAATAAAATTCCGAAAAATAGGCTTAAAAGCCTGATTGCCATTTAATTAGCGAATCAGGACCACCGAACCTTGCTCAGCGAGGCGAACTTGGTTCGTGCCGTCGGGATCGATGTAGGTCGCGTTCAGCTGCCAGAGGTAGGTTCCCTCTTTCATGGCGCGGCCGTTGTAGTTGCCGTCCCAGCGGTCGCGGGGATCGCTTGATTCGAACACGAGGCGTCCGTAGCGATCAAATACGCGAAGCTGGTAGGTCACCATTTCGCAGGCTTCTGAAACCACTACGCCAAAAAGGTCGTTAGTGTTGTCTCGGTTGGGCGTGAAGGCGTTGGGTGCAAACACACCGCAAACTTCGGTCGGGTTAGGACCGGTTTGACCAAAAACCGAGGGCGCAAAGGCCAGCAACAGAACAACGAGAATATGGCGCATAAGTGAAACAAATATATACGCAAAAATTAGCCTCCGCCGCCCTTGCGCCGAAGTCGGGGCAATTGGGTGCGCGAACGATCCGGCTCGTTGATCGAACGGCTGGTATCTTCGTCCCCGTCGGTCCACTCAAACTGGTATTTCTTTTCGGGATCAACAGATTGATATTCTGTGGGTTTGACCGCATTTTTGATCTCGCTGGCCTGCTTTTCCCAGTCCTGCTTCACGCCGGCTTTGACGTCGTTTTTGAGCGATTGTCCGTCGAGTTTAATGTTGAGCTTGTCGATGGGGCCGGTGGCGCGAATCGGAACCCAAACGGGTCCGCGTGCCGACTCCTCGGTGATGTAGGCGTCGACCGCCCGGCTGGGCTTGGGCTTGTTGGCGCCCAGAAGCTCGCGAAGTTGCAGCTGAAAGCGGTAGTCGACCACTTGGTCAAAACCGTGGGTGCCCGCTACCTTGAGCTGCAATGCGTTGTTTTCCAGGAGCATTTCGGGAACCAGTACGCGCTGCTGCGAAACATAGAGGGTGTTGCGCACCGGGGCAAAGCGCACGTCTTTCAAAGCGTCGACTTCGGCGAAACGCGCCAGCTGCTGGAGGGCGTCGACGTTGCGTAGGCGTCCGTTTTCAAGGTTGAACTGAACTTCGGCGATTAGGCTGGCGGGAATCCAATCGTAGTTTTCGTTGAAGTCCAGCTGCATGTTGACGGTGGCGTCGAGGATTCCGTCGACGTTTTCGGCGGTCAACGTGCTCTGGTTGAAGTTGTTGACTTCGCGGAGCAGGGTGTTGATGCGCACCCGCTGAAGCTGCAGTTGGGTTTGGAGGTTCCCGCCGTCGGGTTGGGCGGCGGTCCATTCGCCGCTTCCGCGAATTTGGCCTCCGCCGAGGCTAGCCAGGGCCCGGTGCACGCTGAAATTGAGTCCGCGCCCGACGAATTCGCACTGAACGTCGGCCAAGTGAAGATCGTTGTAGTGGAGTCGACCGGCGCGCAATTCCACGCGGTAGGGATCGTTAAATTCCGGGTCGTTAGGGTCGTCGGGTCCCGTCCAGTCGCCGTTCCAAACTTCGGATTCCAAAAGTTCACTGACGTGAAATTGGGCGGATTGGGCCCGAAGGTCGTAGGCGATGTCCTCGTCGTTGAGGGCGTTGCGCACCGTTCCGCTGAGGTTGAGGTCCGAACGGCCGAGTTGGGCTTTGAAGGCCTCGAGCTGCAGGTCGTGCCCGTCGAGTTTGAGCCTTCCGCCCGAAACTTGAACGGCCATCTTGCTGCCTTGGGCGCGCCAGGTGCCGGGGCTGAGCGCGAGGTTGCCCGACCACTGTCCACCCCAGACGCCGTTTTGGCCGAGTGCCTCGAGGCTGGGGTAACCGTGCTTGAATCCGAGGCTTCCCCGGGCGCGGCCTCCGGCTTCGTCCCAGGTGCTGATTTCGATCCAGCGCAGGAATTCGGCGAGCTCGAGGTCGACGGTTCCGGAAAACTGGAGCTCGGGGGCGTCGAGGTTGCGCAGCAGGAACTGACCGGTGACGCTGCTGGCCGCGCTTTGGGACTGAACGACATCTATGCGGAATTCGGTGCTCGACGCGCGGGCCTGCGGGCCGTTGTCGAGGTGGACGTTCGCCTTAATCCCCAGGAAGTCAAAGGGCCCCGAAGTCAATTGGCCTTCGGACCATTGGGCGTCGGCGACGATTCGGCTGCCTTGGGCGGTGGTGACCACCTTGGCCTTGACATTGGCCGAACCACCGAGCTGCATCGTTTCAGGGTCGGGCAGCAGCTCTGCGGGAATCAGGGAAATCACCTTGGCGACGTCGAGGTCGTTGGCCGACAAAGACCATGCGCCCTGGCCGTCGCGAAGCTGGCCGCTCAAGTTGAGGCTCCAGCCGGCCACGTTGAGTTCGCCGCGGGGAACCGCAAACTGCCCGTTGGATCCGTTCATCTCGGCGCTTCCTTCGACGCGAATGGGCTGGGCCGCAAGGTGGGGAATACGCAGTTCCCAATCGAGTTCGGCGGCGAAGGCGTCGGCGTCCAGGCTGCCGCGGGCGCGCACCCGTTCGGCCAAAAAGCGCTGCTTCCAGGGCGGAGTTCCGTGTCCGCTCAAGGTGACCCAGGTGTTGAGCAGCGTCACGCCGTCGAGCTCCACGGCGGCTTGCGCCGTCGAGCTGGAATCCTCCTTAAAAATGCCGTAGTTGTTCGTTCCGTCCTCGTTCCAGCGCAGCTTCAGCCGGCCGTCGGTGAGGGTAATGCGCTGCAAAATGTAGGTTCCGCGCACCGCCTTGAAAAGGTCAAACTGGGCGTATATCGAGGCCGCGTAGGCCAGGCTGTCGCTCGGAATCTGCGGGTCGGGAATGAGCACTTCGTCAAAGCGCAGCGACACGTCGGGGAACCGCCCCCAGAGGTCCACCTCGAGGGCGCCGATGCGCACCGGGCTGTTCAGCCGTTCGTTGACGGCCGACAGCATCGCGGCTTTGAGTTCGTCTTGGTGGGTGTACACGTAGCCGGCCAATCCGCCCAGGGCCGCCGTGAGGACGGCCAGGACCCAGAGGAGGATTCGGAGGGCGCGGCGCATTTACTGCTGGATTTTCAAGAAGGCAATTTCTTTCTCGTTGAGCAAGCGGTACTGCCCGCGCGAAAGGCTCTTCTTGGTAAGTCCCGCAAAAACCGTGCGGTCCAATTTCACCACCTCATAGCCCAGGGCGCCAAACATGCGGCGCACGATGCGGTTGCGCCCGATGTGGATTTCGACGCCCACTTCATAGAGGTTTTCGGGATCCGGAAACTCAATCTGGTCCACCTGTGCGGGACCGTCGTCGAGCTTGATTCCGCGCTTGAGGCGGTCCATGTCGGCTGGAGTGAAGGGCTTGTCGAGGGTGACCTGGTAAATTTTCTTGGCGCCGTGGCTCGGATGCGTGAGCTTCTTGGCCATCGCGCCGTCGTTGGTGAGCAGCAGCACCCCGGTGGTGGCGCGGTCCAAGCGTCCGACCGGGTAAATGCGCTCGCGGCAGGCATTGGCCACCAGGTCCATCACGGTTTTGCGCGCGCGTTCGTCGTCCACTGTGGTGATGAAGCCTTTGGGCTTGTTGAGCAGCACGTACACTTTGCGCTCGCTTTTGAGGCGTTCTCCGGCGTAGCGCACGTCGTCGCCGGGCCCCACCTTGTGGCCCATTTCGGTAACCACTTGGCCGTTCACCGTGACAAGGCCTTGGCTGATCAAGTCGTCGGCTTCGCGGCGCGAACAAATGCCGGCGTGGGCCAGGTAGCGGTTCAGGCGCATCGTGTCGCTGTCGGGCGCGTACTCCTCGGCAGTCTTGAATTTCGGACGTCCGGTAGGCTGCTTGCGGTAGCCGGTGCTGGCAAAGCCGGGCTTGCGCTCGCGCCCGTCGGTTCCGTACTTGGGGTGCACGCGGCCTTCGCCGCTAAAGTGCTTGGGACCAAGCCCTTCCATGTTCCAGGGTTCGTAGCCTGGTTGGCTTTGTTGGTCGGTGGGCTCGCTCCCTTGCGGATTGCTCGTCCGGCTGGGTCTGCTGGGGCGGGCGCCGCGGGCTTCGTTGGCGCGGTATTCTTTTTTTGGGCCGAAGGTTTTGAAGGCGCCTCCGGGCTGGCTGGGCCGACTGGGGCGGTCGCCGTAGGGGCGGTCTTCGCCGCGCGACGCGCCACCTCGTGGGGTTGCGGGCCGACTCGGGCGGTCGCCGTAGGGGCGGTTTTCGCGCGGAGCGCGGTCCATACTGCGGTTGCTGGGGCGAGCGGAGGTGCGGCGCGGTGCATCAGCAGACCCCTCGGCGTCTGGACGTTCACTTCGTGCGGCAGGCCGCTTCGCAGCGGGCTTGGGCTTGGACGCACCTGGTGCGCCGCTGGGCCGTGGTTTGCGTGAATTCACGATGCAAAGGTAGGGTCTTGGTACTTAGCAACTAGCAACTTGCAGCTTGCGGTTAGCACCGAGTAACCCGAAGCCAGCGACTAAATACCGACCCACCCGTTTTCTCGAACCTCAACCACGCGTACCGGGCTGCCGTGGCAGCGCACGAGGTCGATGCGCCAAGATCCGCGGTGGCGCTGCTTGCGCCCAAAGGCCGCCGCGGCGCGCTGGATGCGGGCGAGCTGCGGGCGGTTCCACGGAGCAAAATCGGTCAACCGGGACTGGAACTTGACTTCGGCGGCAACTAAGATCGAGCGGTTGGGCGAGGCCAAAATCAGGTCGACTTCGAACCGCCGGTGGCGCCAATTGCGCGCGAGGAGCACGTAGCCCTGAGCGGTATAGTGGGCGAGGGCCGCTTCTTCGGCTTCGAGGCCGCGGGGTCGGCGTGCGGTGGGCGCAAG
This sequence comes from Bacteroidota bacterium, assembly GCA_005786915.1. Taxonomy (GTDB): domain Bacteria; phylum Bacteroidota; class Bacteroidia; order Flavobacteriales; family Schleiferiaceae; genus TMED14. Next base: position 14,002 of record SYCM01000013.1, read on the forward strand.
GCTCCGCACCAGCGGATTGGCAGGAAGGGAGGCGCTAGGGCAAAAGGGGTCGGAGTGTGGCATGCCCCGAAGTTGCGTCGAGGGCGTGCGGCAAGCCGTGGACAAACGTAAGATTACGGTTCTCGTGGCCAAAACCGAGGTGCTCGACGACGGGAATTTTGGCCGGAACCGCTTCGCGGAGGATTTGGGACCAGCTTCGTCCAAAGGGGCGTTCGTGGTCTTTGAGGTCGCTGAAGTCTCCGGCCACGACCGCGAGGACGCCGTCCAAAACGCCCGCTCGGCGAAGGCCCTGCATCATGCGGTCGAGGTGGTAGTGGTACTCGTCGAGGTCCTCAATGGCGAGGATGCAGCCCCGTAGGTCGGGAAAGCTCCGAGAACCCAGCAGGCTGTAGAGTACCGAAAGGTTGCCGCCGACCAGCGGTCCGCGCACCGCGAAGTTCTCCGAGCCGGTGCGCCCGCTGAGCGTCCAAGGTGCGCCCTTCCAGGCGTCGGCAAGCGCTTGAAACGAGTCCGGCGAAGCGTTTCGCGCCAGCTGGATCGCCATGGGGCCGTGCATCGAGGCGATGCCCCGCACGTAGGATTCGCCGAGCAGCACCGTGAAGTCGCTAAAGCCAGAGAGCCATTTCGGGTCGCCTTCGAGCAGGGTCCAGTCGACCAGGTCGACGGCGCGAACGGCTCCGTAGCCCCCGCGAACCCCCCAAATGGCCCGCACCGAGGGCTGCGCCAAAGCCCAGTTGATTTGTGCGGCGCGGGCGCCGTCGGTTCCGCCCAATTGACCGTCGGAATCGCCCAGGCCTGGAGCCAAAACAAGTTCCCAACCGTGCGCGGTTGCAAACGCTTGGGCGGAAGCAATTTGCTCGGGTTCCGCAAAACGACTCGGACTGATTAAGGCGATTTGGTCGCCGGGCTTGAGGAAGGCAGGAATGCGAAGCATAGCGGCCCCCAAGGTAGTTTACCTTTGCAGATATGGCGTCGGAATTCAAGCGCACTTTAGTCACGGCCGCATTGCCGTACGCAAACGGGCCCATCCACTTGGGCCACTTGGCGGGCTGCTACTTGCCCTCAGATATTTATGTCCGTTTTAAACGCTTAAAAGGCGAAGAGGTCGCCTTTGTCTGCGGGTCTGACGAGCACGGAATGGCCGTCACCATGAAGGCGCGCAAAGAGGGGGTTACTCCGCGCGAAATCGTCGACCGCTACCACGTCATGATGCGCGACGCCCTTGCGGACTTCGGCATCGCCTTTGACCACTACTCGCGCACCAGCAGCGACCGCCACAAGCAGGTGGCGTCGGATTTTTTCACGACCCTGTACGACAAAGGCGTTTTTGAGGCGCGCCAGACCGACCAGTACTTTGACCCCGAGGCCCAGCAGTTTTTGGCCGACCGCTACATTGTCGGAACTTGTCCGCGCTGCAGCCACGATTCCGCCTACGGTGACCAGTGCGAAAAGTGCGGAGCCACGCTGAATCCCACCGACCTGATCAATCCGCGGTCCACGCTGAGCGGCGCCACGCCCGTGCTCAAACCCACCACTAACTGGTTTTTGCCGCTCGACAAGCTGTCCGAAGACCTGCGCCGCTACATCACCTTGCACCCCGAGTGGAAGCCCAACGTCTACGGCCAAACCCTGAGTTGGCTCGACGCCGGCGACGGCCTGCAGCCCCGCTCGATGACGCGCGACTTGGATTGGGGCGTGCCCGTTCCGGTCGAGGGCGCCGACGGCAAGGTGCTCTACGTGTGGTTTGACGCGCCCCTGGGCTACATCACCGCCACCCAAGAGCTCAAGGGCGAAGGCTGGGAGACGTGGTGGAAGGACCCCTCGACCCGCCTCGTTCACTTTATCGGCAAGGACAACATCGTATTTCACTGCGTGATTTTTCCGGCCATTTTGATGCAGCACGGCGGGTACATTTTGCCCGACCAGGTTCCGGCCAACGAATTCCTGAACCTCGAGGGGCAAAAGCTGTCGACCTCACGCAACTGGGCCGTGTGGCTGCACGAATACTTGGCGGACTTCCCCGGCCAGCAGGACGTACTGCGCTACGTGCTCACCGCCACGATGCCTGAGACCAAAGACAACGACTTCACCTGGGCCGACTTTCAGCAGCGCAACAATTCAGAGCTGGTCGCCGTGCTGGGCAACCTCGTCAACCGCGTGATGGTGCTCAACCACAAATTATGTGGCGGAACCGTGCCTGCGGCCGGTATCCTTCCCCAGGACCGCGAGGCGCTGGGCGCGGTGTCGGCCCAATCCGCCTTGGTGGCTGAAGCGCTTGAGGCGTTTAAGTTTCGCGAGGCCCTCGGCCACGCGATGGATTTGGCCCGAGTGGGCAACAAGTACCTCGCCGACGAGGCCCCCTGGCAGGTGGTCAAGACGGACCCCGAGCGCGCCGCAGCCATCTTGGGCGTCGCGACCCAGCTCGTGGCGGCCCTGGCGACCGCCTTTGAAGCGTTTATGCCGTTTACTGCGGACCGCATCCGCGCCATGCTCGGTGGGGCGCCTGCCCTGAAGTGGGCCGACCTGGCTGGTGCAGGACCATGGATCCCGGTGGGATCCGCCCTGGGTGAGCCCAGTTTACTCTTTCAAAAAATCGAAGACGAGCAGGTCGAGGCGCAGCGCGCCAAGCTCCAGGCTGCGTCTGCAGCAAATGCTCCTGCCGTGACTGAATCTGAAGCCTCCGCACTGGCGCCGTTGGCGCCCGAAATCACCTACGACCAGTTCGCGCCGCTTGACCTTCGCGTCGCACAAGTGCTTGAGGCCGAGCGGGTGCCCAAGGCCGACCGCCTCCTCAAACTCACGCTCGACACGGGCTTTGACCGCCGCACGGTCCTGAGCGGAATCGCCGAGCACTTCAGCCCCGAAGAGGTCGTGGGACGGCGCGTGATCCTGCTGGCCAACCTCGCTCCGCGGGCGATGCGCGGAATCGAGTCGCAAGGCATGATCCTGATGGCCGACAACCCTGAAACGGGCAAGCTGGCCTTTGTGCAGCCCGACGGCGACCTGCCGGTGGGGGCCACGGTGCGCTAGGGTACGCGCACCTTTCGGCGCTTAATGGGTCACTACAAAGCGCGCGGTGCGGTGGGACCAGCGCACCAAATACACGCCGGGATTGAGAGCCGGCAAGTGGAGCGAAGGCTCGTTCCAAATTCCATTTGAGTGTACGCGCCCCAGCGCGTCAGAGAGCACAAACTCCCCGCGCTCGTCGCTGTACAATCGCTGCTCAGACGGGCTCCAGCGCACGTCTGCTGCGGTTGAATTCAATTCCAAGGTTCCAATCTGGTAGTTTGTGCACGAGGCTGAATCGTGATCCCAATGCAGAATGGGGTCGAAGTTGAGCAGCGTATCTCCAGGCAAATAGGCACTGAGGTTCATGTACAACAGGAGCATTTCGTCTCCAGTGCCTTCGCCCGCCGTGACCGTTTGGGGCGGGCTGTGCGGATTAGATCCGTTGGCCGTGGTATTGTCGTAGGTAACTTCGGCCCAAACGCTGCTTCCTTGCGGGAGCATAATGGGTCTCTGGTAGGTGTAAAAACTCTGCCAGTGAAAGTCCCATTCGGGAATGTTTATGAGCTGGGTGCTGTCGCCGTTGTGCACTAAACCCGCTTTAAAGCTCTTTCCGAGCAAGTGCATGTGTGGCATTAGCGCGGTTAGCGTCAGGTTCATGGGTACGGTACGCACCGCTTTAAACGTTTTAATCTGGTTGGCGGGGATCACCAATGGTCCATTGACCAGGTTTTGAACGTGGTTGAGCACCGGCGAAGTGGAGACGTTGCGCACTGTTCCGTTGGCGTACTTTATGCGGATTTCGGTGCTGTCAACTTGATTGGAAACATAGCCTGGGTAGTGAATTTGCACAAGCAAATTGCTGTTAGCAAGGACCTTGGATCCGAATCCTGGTGGAAAATCAAAAACGCCTTGTCCTGGAACGTAACCAGTTATCAGTGTAGAGGTCGAAGATCCGGTTCCGCCAAAAGCCGTATAGCCAGGGCCCGGATCGTTAGCGTCGAGCTGAAGCGGCAGCGCGCTGGTGTCCTGAAAAATGAGCGCATGGTGTACGATGGACCGGTTGCTCGGCACCACTTCAACCGACTGAATGTACTTATCGGTTAGGTTATTGAGCGGAAGCACAAAAACGCGGTACAGGTCCTGCGTGGTGTTCACCACGTAGTTGGGGACCCGACGCTGCACGTCAGGTTGGCTTAGGCCGGGTCCGCTTGAAATGCTGGGAATCGGAGGAATCGCATTCGCGTCGCCCAGGGGCGCAAAGTTGCTTACCCAGTCGAGAAGTTCGGCCCGCTCATGGGCGGTCAAAGTGTTTGCGTGGGCAAACTTTTTGGGTTGTTCCGCGGGCGGAAAGGGAGGCATGCTAAATGCCGCCACGCTCGCGCCGATGGACTGTCGGTTTTGAAAAACGTCGTTGTAGGTCAGGAGCGAAAAGGGTGCGATTCCGCCGGGGTTGTGGCAGTTCGTGCAGTGGGAGTAAACGATGCAGGCGATCCCGTCGGTCCAAGTGGGGGTGTGCGCCGGGGATTGTGCGTGACCGACCGCCGGCAGTAACGCTATGGTGAATGCCAGAGCATTTGGTTTCATAAACGTATGATGCTAAATAGGTGGCATGGTTTAAAACAGTTTGTACACCGGATACCTGCGGTGCCGCAGCTCGTAGTACTCGGTTTGCTGAAAAATCCAGTTGAGTTGGGCGTCTCCGTTGCCGGCGAATTCGGGGTCTGCTGCCTTTTTGGCTTCGAGTGACGCCTTGAGGGCCGGGCGCTCCCGCAGGAGCTTGGCCGCGGTGTCTTCAAACACGTACCCGCTGAATCCCTCTTTTTGCTGCAGCACGGCATTAAAAAATCCCCAGGCCAACAGTCCGTCGGGGGCGTCGGCCTCGAGCGCTTCGGCAAGGTAGCGGCGCATGGGCTGCTCGCTCGGAACCCAATAGTCGCCCGCCAGAAACTTGACGTCGAGGGTGTCGCGGCGCGTTTGGATTCCGCGCAGCACAAAATGCCCCTCGTAGGGTTGCGGCGAGGCCTTGTAGCCCTCGATGTAGGTCACTTCCACGCGCAGCGTCGTGTCGCGGGTGAGCTCGCCGATGCGGATTCCGTGCACCATCAAACGCTCCCAGGCCTCGGTCCATCCGCGCGGAATGATATAGGCCTGCGGCACGTCCGCCCACTGGGTGGCCACGGCCACGTCGCGGTAGGCCACGTTCACCTCGTAGGGCTTGCTGCGGTCGTAAAAAAGTCGGGGCTGCCCGCTGACCTCTGAGGGCTTGTAGCCGCGTTGGTATCCCAAAAACGGAACCCGATTGACCTGCGTCGTGTCAATCGCCCAGGCCACCGGCAACCGGGTGGCTTGCGCCTCAGCTGCACGTTGGGCCGCTTGGGCCTCGGTCGCCGCCGTGCGCTGCGCTGCAAACGTTTCGATCAGGGCCACATTCAGGGCGTAGGTTGCGCGCACCCGGTCGGCAAAGGGCTTGAGCATGTGGGTTTCGGGCACAAAGCTGTAGATGTTGCGCACCGCGCCGTACCCGCTGAGGTAGCGCGGACCCTCGAGGTAGGCGTCCCAGCCCTTTTCGGGCGTGGTGCCCCAGTGGTTCACGTACGGAACCATCGGGAATCCCGCATCCTTCATGCGGCGGTAAACCTCGGGCTCGAGCTGGTGGCGCAGCAGGTCGCCCATGGCTCCGCCCAGCTTCTCGGGCTGGGTGCTCAAAAGGGTCATCACGTGCTGGTAGTCGGCGCCGTTGCTCACGTGGTTGTCGATCAGCACCAGCGGATTCACCCAATCTATGGCGCGGATCAGGCTGCGGGTCTCAACCGCGTCGGCCTTCATGAAGTCGCGGTTGAGGTCGAGGTTTTGGCTGTTTCCGCGGGCGCCGAACTCGCGCGGACCGTCCTGGTCCACCCGGTGGTAGGGGCTGCGCTGCAGCATTCCGCCAATGTTGAAGCACGGAACCACCGCCAGCACCACGTTCGCCGGCAGCTTCACCCGGCCCTGCGCCACGTCGCGCACCAGCATCATGCTCGCGTCGATGCCGTCGGGCTCGCCCGGATGGATTCCGTTGTTAATCAGCACCGGCATTTTGCCTTCGGCGGCCCACTGGCC
>SYCM01000014.1 GCA_005786915.1 Bacteroidota bacterium
CGTCGACGGAGCGATTTACTTCACGAACACCCAGTTGGGCCTCGCACAAGACTAACGGGTGATGGCCTTGAGGTAGCGGCTACGGTTCCGCAAGTGCTCGGCGTAGCTCTTGGAGAAGAGGTGAAAGCCCGGCTTGGCCGGGTTCGCACAGAAAAAAAGTTCGCCAGTGGCGCTCGAGGCGAGCACACTGTCAATCACCGGCGGATGTACCGTGGCCAAGGGGCCTGGCGGCAAGCCTTTGTTCCGGTAGGTGTTGTAGGGATGCGCCACCCGCAGCATGGCTCCGGTCACGCGGCGAATGGGCGCGGGCGCGAGTTTGCGGTCTAGCACGGCGTAGACCACCGTAGGATCCGCTTCGAAGCGTTTGCCCTGCTTCAAACGCGTGAGGTAGACTCCGGCTATGCGCGGCCATTCCACGGGCTCCTTGGATTCGGCCTGGACGATGCTGGCGAGCACGTACACTTCATACCGGCTCAGTCCGAGCTGAACGGCCGCTTGGACGCGGTTGGCGTTCCAGAAGGCGTCGAATTCGCGCCCCATGCGCTGGGCAACTTCTTGGGCCGTCAGGGAGGCATACACCTCATAGGTATTGGGCAGCACGGGGACCGTGCTGTCGCCCTGGTACAGTGCGGAATCGAGCGCCTGTGAAGACGCAAAAAAAACGTCCGCCAAACGCCCGACCACCGCCTCGCGACCTTGGTAGCCTCGAACGGTCAGTTGCCGCGGCGTTTCGTAGCCCATTTTCAAGCGTCGAAGGGTGCGCCACCAAGGCTCGCTGGGCGAAATTTCGTAGTAGCCGCGCGGAACGCCAAAGTTTCCTTGAAGGACCGCCCCGAAGCGCAAGAGGTTGAGGTGCGCCTCTGGGCTTAGCGACGCCACGCGGTCCAACACTTCGAGTACCGGCGTTCCGTCCTCGGGAACCGAGATCGAGACGCGGTTGGAGGAAAAGTCTTGGGACGGCCAAAGCCCCACGACCACCGAGGCCGCGCCAAACACGGCGATCAGCCACCACGGACGGATGCGGCGCGCCGCGCGGGACTTGCGGCTCATGACCGCAGGAGCTGAAAAATTTGCACGTCGCGGAACTCACGGCCGACCCGGTACCAAGCCCGGAGCACGCCCGAGGATGCGTAGCCACTCGCCGCAAACGTTTGGAGGGCGGCCGCGTTGTCGGCAAACACCTCGGCATGCAAGCTGCGCAAACCGGCGCGACCGAACGCCCAGTCCTCCACGAGCTTGAGGCCCTGACGCCCCAGGCCTTGGCCGCGCATCGAGGGGTCGACCAGAAGGGCGACCTCGGCGCGCTGGTGGACGGGCTGGGCGTTGAAGACGTCGAAGAGTCCGAGGGCTTGCCCCGCTTCGCCCGCGAGAACGAAGCGCACCTGTTCCGCCTCCCAAAAGTCTCTATGGGACTCGTCGAGGTAGCGTTTGAGGACCGATCGGCTGTAGGGTGCCACGCGCAAACCCGCCTCGACGTGATCGGCTTCCCAGCGAACCAGCTGGTCCAGGTCTTCGGGCTCTAGGGCCCGCAAAGTCAAGCCGTCCATGTGCCTTCAAATACCCGGGCAACGGGCCCAGTGAGTACCACCTTGGTAAAGCCCGCTTCCGTCGGCGCGAACGACACCTCGAGCTGGCCGCCAAGGGCCTCGATCCCAATGGGGCTCGGCAATCCCCACTGCTGGTGGGCGACCAGAGCTGCGGCTACAGCGCCCGTTCCGCAGCTTAGGGTCTCGTCTTCGACGCCCCGCTCGTAGGTGCGCAGCGCACCCTTGTCGCCGCGGCGCGCAAGCCAGTTGACGTTGGTACCGCCCGACGCGGAATACACGCCGTTGCGAAGCGCCCGCCCCTCGCCCACCGCGTCGACCGACTCAAGGTCGTCGGCAAGAAACACGTGGTGCGGGGAGCCCGTATTCACAAACCATCCGCCGTGCTGGGCCTGTGGGTGCGGAGCGTCTACAAATTGAACAGAAACGCGTCCGTCGCCGTGCCACTCGGCCTCGTGCAGTCCGTCGGCCGCTGCAAACCTGCAGTGCGCGCCCTTGAAAAGTCCGAGCGAACGAGCAAAGTCTACGGCGCAGCGCGATCCGTTTCCGCACAAGGAACCCAAACGGCCGTCGGCGTTGTAGTAGTCGACGCGAAAATCGACGCCCTGCGCCGGCCCCACCACCATGAATCCGTCGGCGCCCACGCCGAAGCGGCGGTGGCAGATTTCGGCGACCAAAATGGCAGGCCAAGTCGCTTCAAATGAACCGGATACAACCACAAAGTCGTTGCCGCTGCCGTGGTACTTGACAAAACGTCGGAACATAATGCGAATGTAGGCCGTGGAACAGTTTTTGGATTCGGTCCCCCCGTCATTTAACGATTAAATCCAAACGACATGACCCAGACTAAAGTATTCGCTGCTTTCGCAGGAATCGCACTCGCTGCCGGACTCGGCGGGGCTGCGCTGTACGACGCCTTCCGCGCTCCGTCCTCGTCGAGTGCCTTTTGGAATGAATCCCATGCCCGCCTCGTGGCGGACCACCCCGCGCTTGTTTCGTCTACGGATTTCAGCGCGGCGGCCGAATCGGCCGTCCACGCAGTCGTCCACGTCAAAACCTCGGTCGAACAGGGCTATACATTCAACCCCTTTCAGGACTTCTTTTTCGGGTTCGGCAACACGCCCCAAATGCAGCCGCGCATCGTCCAAGGTTCCGGTTCGGGCGTCATTCTGAGTGCCGACGGCTACATCGTTACCAACAACCACGTGATTGACAAGGCCAAAGAAGTCAAAGTCAGCCTCAACAACAACAAAGAATACGTAGCCAAGGTGGTCGGCGTAGACCCCACCACCGACCTGGCGGTGCTCAAAATTGAGGCCGAAAACTTGCCGACGTTGGCCTTCGCCAACAGCGACGACCTGCGCCTGGGCGAGTGGGTGCTGGCCGTGGGCAATCCGTTTAACCTCAACAGCACCGTGACCGCCGGAATCATCAGCGCCAAAGGCCGGAGCATCAACATCATCGACAACCAGTCCGCCATCGAGGCCTTCATTCAAACCGACGCCGTAGTGAATCCGGGCAATTCGGGCGGAGCCTTGATCAACACGCGCGGCGACCTCATCGGCATCAACACGGCCATTTCCACGCGCACAGGCAGCTACGAGGGATACAGTTTTGCGGTACCGGCCAACATCGTGCGCAAGGTGGTGGACGACTTGACCAAGTACGGCGTCGTGCAGCGCGCCTACCTCGGCGTGAACATCGCCGACATCACCCCCGAGCTGGCCAAGGAACTCAGCATCAAAGAGAGCCAGGGAGTGTACATCTCCGACGTCACCGAGGGCGGGGCGGCGGCCGAAGCCGGAATGAAGAAGGGCGACGTGCTCGTGCAGGCCGGCGGAAAGTCCGTGAAAAAGATGTCTGAATTGCTCGAAGTAATCGGCAGCCGCCGACCGGGCGACAAGCTCAACGTCGTGGTGCTGCGCGACGGA